>CAYODE010000004.1:0-25124 GCA_964402685.1 uncultured Aestuariivita sp.
GTGGACTACGCGGCGGCAAAGGACCATGTCCATGACGTGATCGCGCAGATTGAACCCGTTGACAGCCAGGAGCGGTTCGAAGGGTTCGGAGTGCGGGTTATCCGTGAATTCGGCGAATTTATCTCTCCGACCGAGGTGCAGGCAGGCGAGCACATTATCACCGCCCGTCGGGTTGTCATCGCGACCGGCTCTCGTCCTTTTGTCCCACCGATTCCGGGCATCGAAGATGTCCCGTATGACACGAACGAAACAATTTTCGATCTGCGAGAGAAGCCAGATCATCTATTGATCGTTGGCGGGGGTCCGATTGGCATGGAAATGGCTCAGGCCCATATTCGGCTGGGCAGCAAGGTGACCGTGATCGAAGGCGCCAAGGCGCTGGGTAAGGACGACCCAGAACTCGCGTCGATTGTATTGGACAGTTTGCGTGCAGAAGGTGTCGAGATTGCCGAGGATGCACTGGCGGAAAAGATTACAGGCGAAGCAGGCGCAATCGACATCCATACCAAGGATGGGCGCGTCTTTTCCGGCACACATCTGCTGATGGCTGTTGGCCGCAAATCGAATACCGAAAAGCTGAATCTAGAAGTCGCGGGCATCAAGACGTCGAAGACTGGCGTTCAGGTGGATGACAGCCTGCGAACCACGAATAAACGTGTATACGCAATCGGTGATGTGGCAGGTGGGATGCAGTTTACCCATGTCGCAGGCTACCACGCGGGGGTCATAATTCGGTCGATCCTTTTTGGTCTGCCGTCAAAGGCGAAGACAGCACATATTCCTTGGGCAACCTATACTGACCCTGAGCTTGCGCAGATCGGTCTGACCGAAGCGGAGGCCCGACAGAAACATGGATCTGCTTTAGAAGTCGCGCGTTTCGATTATCACCATAACGACCGTGCGATTGCCGAGCGAAAAACCAAAGGTCTGATAAAGGTGATGGTCGTCCGGGGTCGTCCGATTGGCGTGTCAATTGTCGGGCATCAAGCTGGTGAGTTGATCAATCTTTGGGCGCTTGTGCTGGCAAACAATCTGAAGATGAGTCAAGTGGCGGCTATGGTCGCTCCTTACCCCACAATCGGGGAAGTGAACAAACGTGCAGCAGGGGCCTATTTCACGCCCCGATTGTTTGATAATCCAAAGGTAAAGCGGGTTGTGCAATTTGTTCAGCGCTGGATCCCGTGAGTTAAGGTAGGCGGTTCATGCTCAATTCGCTGTCGGGCCGATTTCTGCTCCTTACCGTCATCTTCGTGATGCTGGCGGAGATTTTGATTTTTGTCCCGTCCATTGCGCGATTCCGGGAAGACTTCCTACTGGATCGGTTGGAGCGGGCGCAAATCGCGTCTCTTGCGCTTTTGGCCGATGACATGCTTACAAACGAGCTAGAGGCTGAGCTGCTCGAAAATGCCGAGGTGTTTAACGTTGTTCTGCGCCGGGATGAGGCGCGACAACTGGTTTTGTCCTCGCCGATTCCTCAGCCTATCGAAACGACCGTCGATTTGCGCGATCCGGGTGCGTTCGAACTGATCCGCGACGCGATGAGTCGCCTTGTAACACCACAAAGAGAAGTGATCCGTGTCATCGGTGCGCCCGTCCGCGATGCGGGATTGCTGATCGAAGTGGCTATGGATAGCACGCCGCTCCGGATGGCTATGATAGATTACGGCATTCGTATTCTGATTTTGTCGGCCGTCATTTCGATCTTCACTGCCGTGTTGCTCTTTATTGCGGTGCGGCTTTTGCTTGTGGTGCCGATCAAAGGGGTTGTCGGCTCAATGAAACGCTATGCGGGCGCGCCTGAAGACGCCCGTCGCATCATAATGCCCCGTGCAAGCGTGCGCGAGCTGCGTGAGGCCGAAGAAGCGCTTTACCAACTACAAACCGAACTGACCCAAGCGTTGAAACAGAAGGAGCGTCTGGCCCAACTCGGTGGCGCCGTGGCAAAAGTAAGCCACGATCTGCGGAACATTCTAACCTCCGCTCAGCTTTTTACAGATCGGATCGAAAGTAGTGAGGACCCGTTGGTTCGTCGGATGGCGCCCAAGCTTGTGAATTCGATCCGCCGCGCGGTGTCTTTGTGCGAAAGTACGCTGGCCTTTGGCAAGGCTGAAGAACCCGCACCAACGCTGACACGGTTCCAATTGATCGACATTGTCTCTGACGTGCTCGACAGCGAGCGTTTGGCCGAGGGCAGCGAGAGCATCAGCTTTTCCGAAGACATTCCTGCAATGATGACATTGCGCGCCGATCCGGAACAGTTATTCCGCGTGGTTTCAAACCTGGTCCGCAACGCAAGACAAGCCATAGTCAACACGGGTCAACCTGGCGAGATCAACGTCAGTGCCCATGAAGATGACGATGCATGGTGGGTCGAGATCTCTGATACAGGCCCCGGTCTGCCGCCAAAGGCACGCGAGCATCTCTTTACGCCGTTTCAAGGCGGTGCGCGCAAAGGTGGCTCGGGGTTGGGCCTAGCTATCGCGGCTGAGCTGATCCGCGGTCATGGTGGCACGCTGGAGTTACGCAAAACCGATGACACGGGGACAACATTTGCGATCTGCTTGCCCAAGGGCGATGGCGCTGTTTGATCCCGTCAATTGAGGGGTTGCAAAGCACTGCGCCCGGGTCTACATGACGGTCCTCAGTGGACCGATAGCTCAGCTGGATAGAGTACTTGACTACGAATCAAGGGGTCGGGGGTTCGAATCCTCCTCGGTCCGCCACTTTCCTTTCCGCTTAACCGTCAGAGTCAGACGGGTTCTGTATTTACTAACACATGTGAATATGTGCTTGCCGTGGACTGTCGCCAGGTGTTGAAAGCTTGACCCGAAATTCGACGGGCCAAGCTTGAATAACTCGATGGTTTGAACAGACTATGCGTTTGGGCGGGTGTCGTCCGACGCATCAACTTCCAGGATCGACGCCGCTTCTTTTGACACAGCCCGGCCAGTCCTGTCGGGAGTGTCTTCTTTGCCATGTGTATTTGCCGTGATAGCGCCATTGGCCACGCCAGCGACCCCATCTTCCAGACTCATACCCAGCTCTTTACCCAACGCTTGCATCGCCGGCATCTGCAGCGCCATGCCCAGGACAGAGTCTAGGGCTTGGTTGACTGGCGTTCCGGCGGATGCTCCGGTTTCTGAGCCGCTTGGCGCCGACATTCCAGTCACTTGATGGATCTTGATCGAGTCGATTTTCTCCGCCGGTTTCACCATTTCTGCAAGGATCGCAGGCATGGCTTCCAGCTGAGCAAGCCGGATCTTCATCGCGACGATCTCGGCGCTGAGTTCGTTTTCCGAGTTCGCGATAGCCTTTTGACCTTCGGCGGTGGCAAGCAGATCGGTTTTCTTAGCTTCGGCTCGAATGCTCATTGCATCGGCATCAGCCTGAGCCTCTTCCATGCGCGCAGCTGCCCTGTCGCTTGCCGCATCTTTTTCAGCTTCTGCGGCTAGACGAATGCCAGTTGCCTGACGCTCTGCTTCCTTCTGCGCCTCGATGATGGCGATCTGTTTGACCCGTTCGGCTTCAGCCACGGCGCGTGTCGTCTCAATCGCTTCGGCTGCCTTCGTCGCTTCGGCCCGCGCCGAGTCTGCCGAGGCACGCGCCTGACTTTCTTCCTCGGACTTCTTGGCAACAATGATCTGCCGCTCCTGATCCGCGACTTCTAGCTCACGTTCCTTGGCAATCTCCGCTTCCCGCACGGCTCTTTCCTTCTGAATACGGGCTTCTTCTTTCGCCCGATCAGAGGCCTCCTGATTGCGGGCGATCTGCGCTTCCTGCTGTGCCTGCAACGTCTGGATTTCCTCGATCTGCGCAATCTCGGCCTGCTTCTGTTCGCGTTCGATTTGATATTTGCGCTTTTCGGCCTCCATTTGCGACTGCGCGACGGACACGTCGGCTTCGGCCGCGATCTCCGCACGTTGCTTGCGGGACGTCGCAATAACAGCGGCCAGTTTTTGCATTCCGACTGCGTTAAACGCGTTGTTCTCATCCAGAGAGTCGAACGGTGTTTGGTCCAAGGCGGTTAGCGATACAGCTTCGAGTTCCAGACCGTTTTTCAACAGATCCTCAGAAATCGCATTTTGGACTTCCTGAACAAAGCTGGCGCGGTTCTCGTGCAGCTCATCCATCGTCATCTGCGCAGCGACAGCTCGCAGACCGTCCACCAGTTTACCTTCGATCATCTCGCGCAATTGCTCGACATGAAAAGTCCGGTCACCAAGCGTTTGCGCGGCGCGGGAAATGCCGTCCTCGGTCGCGTTGACGGATACATAAAACTCAACACCCACATCGACACGCATCCGGTCCTTGGTGATCAGAGACTGATCGCCAAGGCGGGAGACTTCCAATCGAAGTGTCTTCATGTTCACTTTCGAAATCTCATGCAAAAACGGCACGACGATGGTGCCGCCATCCATTATGACTTTGCGCCCTCCGGATCCCGTTTTGACCAGGCTCGTTTCGCGGGTCGCCCGTTTGTAAAGGCGCGCCATGATCAGACCGATGAAGACAAAAAGACCAATGATGGTGGCGGCAATTGTCAGTATGGGCATAAATTGCATAGACGTACTCCTCTGTTCGTATGAACGGGTTTGGATTAAATGACGTAGAACTTGTCGCCGCGCTTGCGGATCAGCGTCACAAAGCTGCCTTCCGGAAAGACTTCATCGTCGTGAAGCGGTTCTACGCGCAGGTAATGCGTGTTGTTGTGGCGGTCTTTGATTTTAACCTCGGCAGGCTTGCCACGTGCGGCCGTGCCTTGCGTGATTGTCCCATGGCGACCACCCAGAAATCTGGCCCGGGTTGCCGTGGTTTCGGTCTTTGGCATGATCAGTGCGACCCAATTCGCGATGACGCGCGTGATCGCCAATGCCGGAACCGCTGCGAGAAGCGAGGCAAGACCGGCCGGCAGGGGAAGCCCCAGCGTATTCATCAACACAGATTGAAGGATCAATCCCGCCAATCCGAACATCGTCAGAAACGAGATCAGCCAGATTAGAAACGGTACGTCGCGGGCGCCAATCCACGTCAGAATGCCGGACGGTGCGATTGAGTTTTGGGGGAACGCGTCCACGCTGTCGACGTCTATGGCATCAAAGTCTATGCCAGCTTCGAATTCGGCAGAAAGGTCGAAGTCGGGATCAAAGTCCGTGTCTGGGCCGTCGCTGCCAAACCCCAGCACCGTACCACCGATCAAGGCAGTCAGAAGTTCGATCACGAACAATCCTAAAACAACCGCTAAAGCAACAGAAAACGGAAGGGATTGGGCGGCCAGGAAGAGATCAATCATAGTATTCATGTGTCTTACATATGGGTATTTCTCTCTGAATTGTTAGGTATATATTTGCAAAATCTTGGATACAGTATATCTCTATATTGAATACTTGCTTACAGATTGCTCTGCGGAATAGGCTTTTTGTCATGCCAGACTTTCTCGAACGCCGACGAATGGCGCGGATGATTGATCGAACTGCCGAACGGATGGTTGATGTGACGATGCCTGAAAAGGGCTGGATTACGACAGTGCGCCGGGCGCTAGGAATGCCCGCGGAGTATGTTGCGGTGCGCAAGGGCGTCAGTAGAAACGCCGTGTATCAGGCGGAACGCAGCGAAATAGAGGGCTCTATTTCAATCAAACAGATGGAAAACCTCGCCGCTGCGATGGATGCTCGATTTGTCTATGCGATTGTACCGAACGATCGGGTTGAAAACCTGAAGTACAAACAAGCCGTGTGTAAAGCGCGCGCAGAAATTGGCGGGGTTAAAGAGGCGGGGAATTGGCCTGCAGACACGCGGCAAGACTGGATAGAGGATCGCGCTGCAGAATTGCTTCATGATATGCCATCAGACTTTTGGACCAAAAAGTAATTAGTGCCTTAAGCGGTGACTGTAGACATACCCGCGTGGCTGACCGCTGTGGGTTCCCGCTCGATCCTGTTGAGACGAACTTCTTACCGGTTAAGGGCGAATAGCGAGCGACCCGGCCATCATCCATCGGTCAAGTGTGAGCACACCATCTCAAACAACTAGTTACAAGAACTAAATCCAAGCCTTTCGAGTACAACGATAATTTGGCGCATGAGCACGTCAAATTCATCGCCGCCGCCTGATCCGTCTGGATCTTCATCCCTTCCCCGTGAAAGTGAAAGCGAAGACGCCAAGTCAGACGCGCGCACCGAAGGTGCGGCGGAGCAATCCTCCGCTAGTGTAACCGCGTCAAATACCCAGCCATCACAGCCTGGCGTCGTCGACGGGTCCGAGGCAGCTGACGTTGTTGACCGTGGATTTACTGACGATCCCGAGCTGGATGAGACCGATACACTCTCGAAAACGGGTACCGGATCAGATGATGATCTTATTCGTCTTAACGGTGGCGACGATACTGTTTTCGCAGGTCTGGGCTCGGATACGATAGAGGGTGGGGCAGGCCGGGATACGTATATAGTCGACAACGGCCCCTTCGTTATCGCTGATCCCGTTCTCACCTCGTTCGACGACCTCCCGGATGTATCAACGGTTGTCGATCCAGGCGGCACCTTGCTTTTCGACGGCGTAACTGCACCGATCTTGTTCAAGACACTGGAAGTCGGAGGGAGCCAGGATACAGGGTCTGAGATCCCCGCGCTTGACGGCGGAATCCTTGTCAGAGAGCCCGGAAGCGACGGGGATCCTGCCGATCTGGGCGGGTTTGCCACCGAGTTTGAAGAATCTGAACTGGGATTTTTCCTCCGGTCCCTCCCCGAAGATGGAAGGCTGTTTATAGATGAGGGGACAAATGTCAGCGGCGATCCCGTTTGGCGAGAAATCCAACAAAGCGAGATTGTCTCGGTCGGATCTGCCCCCACGCCTGGAAGCCTGAGATTATCCGCCGGAGACCGCCTCAACTGGGTCGCGGATCAAAGCGACCTGACCCTGGACCCAACGGTCACCATAGGCGGGATCAATCAACCTTTGTCTGTGTGGGAAAACCCGTCTGCGGATTTGCGGGTCGAACTTTCGGCGACGGATCTTAGGGGTGACGATGCGGCCATTGTCACGCAAGAGGGGGTCCCGGGATCAGACGGCTCGACGATCAGTGACACGATCCAGGGTGGACTTGGTATTGCGGGCCTTGGCCCGAACGTTGTCAACGATCCGACGCGTGAAGCAGAGATCAATCGCGGTTTCGGTGAGTTCGATGGTCGAAGCGAGGAGCTGACCGTACGTTTCACCGACGCCTCGGGCGATGCCCAGATCGTTGCTAACGCTCAGATTTTTATCTCTGCCATTGATCCCGCGGAGGGGGAGTTTGGCACGTTGCTCTTGTTCCGCAGCGGCGAATTGCTGGATGAGTTGACCTTCGGGCCATTCGTAGAAGGCGTCAGTGCCTTCGAGCCCGACCTCATTCTTTCCTTCGATGACACGTTTGATACGCCGGCCTCCGGGTTCATCGACGTCTCGGGATACCTGTTTGATACGGTCATTCTGTCGGCGAGCAATAGTGGGCTGCTGCGACCGCCAGATCAAAACCCCGAAGACATCAGTGAATTTTACGTCGATGCGATTGTTGTCGATCCAGTTGCTGAACTGCCCGGCACTCAAGCGTTCGACTATTTTGTTGAGGCCCCCAACGGTCAAGCATCGTTCGATTCGCAGATTCAAATTAGCGATAGAACTGGTGAACCACTCCGACTAGTGCTTGATGACGCCACGGATACGTTTGAGGGAGGAAACGCGGTATTCACTGTCCGCTTAGAGGACGAAAAAGGTGACCCTGCGACCTCTGAGTTTGACACGGTTATTCAGCTGAGCCTCGTGGATGGCACCGCGACCCAAGGCGACGGCATCTCAACCGGGGATTTTTCAAATGCGAATTCCGTAACTCCGACTGATCCATTGATTGACGTTACGATACCGGCAGGGGTGTCCTCGATCTCCGTTGCGGTACCTGTTCGGGACGACGGGATCGACGAAGAAAGCGAGGTCTTTTTCCTGCAGGTTGTTGACGCGACCAACCAGGAAAGCGCGGTGATCCCAACCGATATCCGCGCCGCCGCAGTCATCGGCAACTCACTTCAGGCGGATCCGGTGACAACAAGTTGGGGGATATTCACTGACAATCTGGATTCGCCCGCGTCTTCTTTTGCCAAGGAGTTCACGCTCGGCGGTACGTTGGACGGTGAAGGACCAGAGCCAACTACGACAACTACGCTGGTTCGCCCGGCCTTTACGGAAAACGGCATCCCGATCCCCGAACAAACCATTGAACTTGGCCCGCAAACCGGCGCGGCCAGCTTGGGAGGCGATGATCTGTTTACGGATGAGACCGATCCCAATCTCGAAATCGAAATCACACGCTTCCCAGAAATTGGCCGCCTGTTGGAAATCGATGAGCTTTCAAGAAGTAGAGTAATCACCGAAGCAAACCCGTTCGTCTCAAGCACGTCAAACATTCTCTACGAAATTCCGCGCGCAAGCTTCCGCAACAACACGGCTGATATCGATTTCGCGACTAGCCCGCTTTCGGGTGTGGATGACACCGGAACGGCCAACATCGTAGCGTCCGAAGCCGGGTCGATCGTCAACGTCCGCGAATTTAGCTTTGGGCCAACTCAAGTCGACACAAACGGAAACGCGCTGTTTAGTCCGCTTAATGCGGGTGAGACGATGATCATGCGCTTTACCGAAGATATGAGCTTTCTGATCTTCCAAGGCGCCTTCAATGGAAACTTTCGCAATGAACCATTCGCCCAAAACTGGGCGGAGATCGTCTTTCTTAAGGATGGCGAGGTGGTTGAGGCCGGAACAATTGGATCTAATGCGCTTGCACAAGTTGCAGCAAGCAATCCTGGAGGATCCATTCCAGAGATCGACTTTCTTCCTGAAACACTTGACTTGGGCATCAACGACATTCCTCTGTTTTCTTTCTCAGGGTTTGTATTCGATGAAGTTCGGTTTACGGCTGGACCTACGGTTCCGGGTTTGATTGGGAACAGATCTGAGTTCAGTTTTTTTGATCTTTACGCGGCTGGCGAAGTCGAGGCGTTTGAGTACCGGGTCGTTGATCGAGATACAAATCGTGTCTCTGATCCAGAAGTCGTCACGATCCAGCATCCGGTGCCGGACCTGCCACAGAACAGCGCCGAGGTGACAAATGCGTCGCTTGATGACGAAGACGTTCTCGCCTTTTCAACTACTGCTCTTGATCCCGGCGGCGTGCCCACATTGTCCGATGTTCTGCCTGAAACGGTATCTGTGACGGTCGACGATCAAGGCGATGGGACAGTTAACAAGCTCAATTCCGGTACAACCGACGATGTGAGCTCAGTTCAAAATTTCGTAGCCGCAGAGGAGGCGGGTCAGCAAGACAGCATACGGCTGACCACAAGCGTATCCGATGCCGCCGACATTACCGGTATCTCAAATGATGCCGCGGGGACGTTTACGGTCGCTTCAGATGGCTCGATTATCGTCTTTGGGCCAACTGAGGACCAAACATTCTCGGACGTTCTCGCTCTCGATATCGCCGGAACATTCAATATCACGTCGGGAGATGAAAGCGGTCAGGTCGGCGACATATCATTTGAGAATTTCGAGATCATCAGTTTCGATTTTATGGTGTGTTTTCTGCGCGGTACCAGGATACGAACACCATTCGGTGAGCGCCGAATAGAAACACTGCGCGAAGGTGAGCTTGTCGACACGGTTGATGCCGGTCCGCGCCCGGTCCGTTGGGTTGGGTCCACAGCAGTTTTGGGTCGCGGAAAAAACGCGCCAATACGGTTCAAAGCAAACAGCATCGGCAACAAAGCGGATTTGTACTTATCACCAAATCATCGGGTTGCCCTAAACCATCCACTTGTAGAATTGCATTTCGGCGCTCCCACCGTTCTGCTTCCGGCGAAAGCGTTTGTTAACGGGCGGACGGTCACACGAGTCCAAAGCGGACGGGTCGAGTACTTTCACCTCTTGCTCGAAAACCATCATGTTGTTTTTGCTGAAGGGGCGGAATGTGAATCGCTTTTTTTCGGCGACATGGCGGAACGAACATTGTTCGAGGCCCATCGCGCCGAGCTGATCAGACGTCGATTTGGGCAGATCGAAACCTGGAAGGACAGAGCCAGCCAAAGCTCATTTGTGTGTCTGACCGTCAATGAAAGCAAAATGTTGTTGAGTTCGATTGCTGCGGTGACCAGGGGACAGCGCGACGTGCCCAAAACTCCGGCACGCAGTATGGCGCCCTTCGTCCACTAGCGATTGCTACACCGTCGTGTTTTTGCCTCAGCACTTCATGTGAGCTCTGTAACGGTCAAAACCCAACGGCAAAAAAGGGTTTTACAGGAAGATTAGGCAGATCATTCGGAGGATCAGGCAAGTGAAATTTGAACAACGATGCTACATTGAAGGTGCGGATGATCGCCACTACGCCATTCGTCCGGGTGCAATTTAGACGCGAAGTAGGGGTAACCGTCTTGCCTAAAGCGCGACTTCGGCTATCGTTAGTTTTCCAAGTCCGAAATCACCGACCCAACGACATTTGAACGACGGTCACCACCGTCGAAGACTACCTGTCATTAGCCAATAGGGAGATCCAGTAAGCCATGGCAATATCGCTGAAACTGAACGGTCAGACACACACTGTTGAGGCCGAACCCGGAACACCACTGCTTTGGGTGATCCGAGATGAGCTTAAGCTAACAGGAACGAAATTCGGATGTGGCGTCGCCTCGTGCGGGGCATGCACCGTTCACCTGAACGGTGAACCAGTGCGGTCCTGCCAGACATACATTGAGGACGTCGAAGACGCCGAAGTCACAACCATCGAAAAAATGGAAGACGACAAAGTTGGCGCCGCTGTGCAGCAAGCATGGCTGGAATTGGACGTTGTGCAGTGCGGCTACTGCCAGTCCGGTCAGATCATGAACGCCGTAGGGTTGCTCCGCGAGAACGCGAAACCCACGGCCGAGGAAATCGACGACTACATGTATGGCAACGCCTGTCGGTGTGCCACGTACCAACGTATCCGCGCGGGCGTCATGCGCGCCGCTGAAATTCTGGAGGCCTGAGACCTATGACGACACATTTGTCCCGCCGAGGGTTTCTTAAAACAGCTGCCGCAGCAACCGCAGTTCTCTATGTCGGAGCAACTGCTGACGGTGCGGCTGCCGCATCTGGCAATGCCGATGCTATGCTCAATCCGTTTGTGAAAATCGACGGCGATGGCAACGTCATCGCAATCATCAAACACTTTGAGAAAGGCCAAGGACCCGCAACCGGGCTGTCCACACTGATCGCCGAGGAGCTTGGCGTGACCATGGACCAGATCGGATACGAATTTGCCCCATCAAACCCCCAAGTTTACAACAACCTGTTCTTTGGCCCTTTCCAAGGCACCGGTGGTTCGACCGCTATGGCCAACTCCTGGATGCAGTACCGAACAGCTGGCGCAAATGCGCGTGAGATGCTGATCAAAGCTGCCGCAGACGCATGGGGTGTGGATGCAAGCACGCTGGATATCCAAGCCGGCATGATTGTTGGCGGTGGCCAGTCTGCGCCGTTGGGTGAGTTTGTGGCGGCCGCTGCAGATGTTGCCCCGTCCGAGACGCCCCGCCTGCGTGATCCGTCGGAATGGAAGATCATCGGTAGCGAAACGACCCGTCGCTTGGATAGCCCCATCAAGGTGAATGGTCAGGCGCAATTTGGCATGGATCTGCATTTGCCAAACCAGATGGTGGTGATGATCAAGCGCACACCCCAGCGCGGCGGCGTCGTTGCAAGTTTCGACGACAGTGCGGCGAAAGACGTGAAGGGTTACATCATGGCGATGCCGCTGCCCACCAGCCATGGTGTTGCAGTTTACGCGGAAGACACCTGGGCGGCGATGCAAGCCCGTGCGGCGATCGATGTGGAGTGGGATATGTCGAACGCGGAAACGCGGTCTTCGGCTGAGATCCGGGACGAAATCATGGCCGCGATGGACGCCGCACCTGTCTACAATGTCAACCAGGCCGATCAGGCAGCGGTCTCCTCAGCTGTGGATGCCGCTGCGACCGTATTGGAAAAAACCTTCTACTTCCCGCTACTGGCACATGCGCCGATGGAACCAATGAATTGCAACATCGAACAAACGGCTGAGGGTGACATTGTACTCCACGATGGGGCGCAGATGCCGACCGGCCCGCACATGGCCTATCAGCAGATCTTCCAACTGCCTCCGGAGAAGATCCATATCAACACGCTGTTGGCTGGAGGTTCCTTCGGCCGTCGTGCCACGCCAGAGGCAGACTACCAGGTGGAAGCCGGCCTTGCCTTTGTCATGACGGATCGCTCCCGCCCAGTGAAACTGGTTTGGGACCGTGAGGATGACATTCGCGGCGGGTACTATCGTCCGGCTACGGGTCATAAGGTGCGCGTTGGTCTTGATGCTGATGGCAATATCGCGGCTTGGGAGCATCAGGTTGCGGGTCAGTCGATCATGAAAGGAACGCCGTTTGAGTCAGTCATGGTCCACGACGGCGTCGATCACTCGACTGTCGAGGGTCTTGCTGACAACCCCTACACGATCCCAAACATGTCCGTTGGTCTGACTGACACCGAAAAGGCAACATCTGTGCTGTGGTGGCGGTCTGTTGGCCATACGCACACGGCATATGTCATGGAAGTCATGATGGACATGGCGGCCCAAGCCGCGGGTCGTGATCCGATTGAGTTCCGCCTCGCCTATCTGGAAGGCGGCGGACAGGATGCCGAGCGCAAGGCCGCCGTTCTGAAAATGGTCGCCGAGAAGGCCAACTGGGGTCAGCCCGCTCCGGGGCGCGTACAAGGTGTCGCTGTGCACAAGTCTTTTGGGTCTTACGTTGCAGAGGTCGTTGAGATTTCTGGCAACCTTGATGACGGTGTACAGATTGAAAAAATCACTGCCGCCATTGATTGCGGTATTGCCGTGAACCCCGACATCGTGCGGGCTCAAACGGAAGGTGCAATTGGTTACGGTATCGGTCATGCCATGCGGGATCAAATCACGCTGGATGGCGGTGCGGTGGAGCAGTTTAACTTCCCGGATTACGAACCGTTGCGCATCTCGGACATCAAGAGCATTGAGACGCATATCGTTGCTTCGGCAGAAGCGCCAACTGGTGTTGGCGAACCGGGAACGCCTCCTGCGGCACCGGCTTTGGCTAATGCGATTGCGCAGCTTGATCTGCGTGTCGCGGAGTTGCCAATGGACGAAAACGGCGTGTCCTTCGCCTGACTTGAAAGACGGCACCGCGGGTCGTTGATCCGTGGTGCGCCCATGACGCAGCTGTCAAATGTGTAGATTGCCTGCGCTCGCCTGTCCGAAAACCTTGCGGACAATCGCTCATTTTATTTGAGCAACGGTCGTTATTCCGCGTCCCGGCGCGTCAAAGTGGCCAACAGCGCGTTCTCTTCATCAAAAAGCGATAACACCAGTTGCGTCGCTGCGATTCGGCGCGTTTTGTCCAAGGCGCCCATAAAGGCGAATTCGGTGTCCGACTCTGGTCCAAGGCACGCGCGGCGTGTCATCGCGATGGGACCGAAACTTAGTCGACCCGGAGGAGAGTCGTAGCTGCCGCTGAACCGATTGCATCCGCTGTTTCCAAAGACCGTGCCGTCCTGTTCGAAATGTATCCACGCTTCCGCCTGCGCGGGTTCTCCCACCAGATCACGCAGTAACCATTCGGAGCCCGCTAGATCGGTTAACCGGTTTCCGGTATTGAGCTTATCCGGTTCGCTGCCTTCGCTTAGAAACCATCCAGCAGACCAAGCAATGGTGCGGTCATGACCAACCAAGCACCACCGTGTTCTTTTAGCAGCGGCGCGCTCATCATCAGTGGCGGTTTGCCATTCAGACGGGGACAAACCACCGACGCATCCAAAAGACAAAAGCCCATCCGTACCCGCGGGAATGCGGCCAACCACTGGCGCGTCGGTAGATGGCGCGGTGCGCATGTTTAATGCGCTCCCTTTGGCGATACCGGAAACCCGCAGATGGTCTGGTCCATCGGCGGTCGCTTGCGCAAGTGTCGCTGTCGTTAGGACCATGCAGACCGAAATCGAAAGTGCACGTACTAGGCTGGTCATCTCAATCTCTTTCCTCGTTCAGGGGCCGAATGCTGCAGCTTACTCTTTGAGGCCGTCAGAGTGACAGATGTAAGGTGCCTGATGCGCGCGTGTAAGCTCATGCCGTCTTACACTTCCAAAAATCCCGGCATTATTGCCCAAGCGCGTCACCACGCCCCACCCTTGGCCGGTGGACCGATCATCCTCGGTATACTATTGCATGCCGAAAATCCCAGCCAAAGGCGTGAGACTCATGACCGACCAGACAACACCCGATATCATCTACACGACAGTTGACGAAGCACCCGAGCTTGCCTCGGCTTCGCTGCTTCCAATCATCCAACGCTTTGCCAGTGCTGCAGGGGTAAGCGTCGGCACAAAAGATATCTCTCTTGCCGGACGTATTCTGGCCACGTTTCCTGAAAGCCTGTCTGACGCACAAAAGCAAAGCGACGATCTGGCAGAGTTGGGGCGTCTGGTAAAAACTGCAGAGGCCAACGTCATTAAACTGCCCAATATCTCTGCTTCTGTTCCCCAGTTGGTAGCCGCGATCAAAGAGCTGCAAGGGCAGGGATACGCAATTCCGGATTATCCGGAAAACCCATCAACCGATTCCGAAAAAGAGGCACGCGCCCGGTATGATGGGATCAAAGGCTCGGCTGTGAACCCGGTTCTTCGTGAAGGGAACTCCGACCGCCGCGCCGCCAAGGCTGTCAAAGCGTTTGCCCAAGCCAACCCTCATCGCATGGGAGAGTGGACAGCGGACAGCAAAACCCGTGTCGCGTCGATGTCTGGCGGTGATTTCCGGTCCAACGAAACGTCGACCACACTGGCGGCAGAAGCCACGGCGAAGATCGTGCATGTTGGCAAGGATGGCAGCGAGACAGTTTTGAAGGACGGGGTCAGCTATCCCGCGGGCACCGTAGTCGACGCGACGTTCATGTCCGCAAAAGCGCTGGGTGCGTTTCTGGCGGATGAAATCGCCAAAACCAAGGATGAGGGGACACTGTTCTCCCTGCACATGAAAGCAACAATGATGAAGGTGTCGGACCCCATCATCTTTGGTCACGCAGTTAAAGCGTTTCTTGCGCCTGTTTTTGACAAGTACGGTGACGAGATGGCCGCGCTGGGCGTGAATCCAAACTCTGGTTTGGGGGATCTGCTGGATCGGGTCAAAGACAACGCAGATATCATGGCAGCCATTGACAAAACCATGGCCGCGCGCCCGCCGATGTACATGGTCGACAGCGACCGTGGCATCACCAACTTGCACGTCCCGTCAGACGTAATCATCGATGCCTCCATGCCGGCGCTTATCCGCGCTGGCGGTAAAGGCTGGGGCCCGGACGGGAATGAGGCAGACGCGAATTGCGTAATCCCCGACAACTCATATGCGCCCGTTTACGACGAAACGATCAAGTATTTCAAAGAGACTGGCAAGCTGGATCCCGCCACAGCGGGGACAGTGCAAAACATCGGCCTGATGGCCCAGAAAGCCGAGGAATACGGCTCCCATCCGACCACATTCGAAATCCCTGCAGATGGCACGGTCCGGATGATCCTGGACGACGGTACCATTTTGCATGAACACGGCGTCGAAGCGGGTGATATCTGGAGATCAGCCTCGGCCCGCAAAGCGCCGATCGAAGACTGGGTGAATCTGGCTATTGACCGTCAGAAGGCGGAAGGATGCGAAGCGATCTTCTGGCTGGACGCAACCCGCGCCCATGACGCGGAGCTGATCAAATACGTCACACCGATTTTGGAAGCCAAGGGTGTAGCCGACAAGTTCAAGATCATGGCCCCGCGGGAAGCAACCCGCGCAACACTTGAGACGATCCGTACGGGCCAGAATTCAATCGCGATCACAGGTAACGTCTTGCGGGATTATCTGACCGACCTGTTTCCCATCCTTGAGTTAGCGACATCCGCCAAGATGCTGTCGATCGTGAAACTGATGCAAGGTGGTGGGCTGTTTGAAACTGGTGCCGGTGGCTCAGCGCCGAAACATGTCCAGCAATTGATGGAAGAAAACCACCTGCGCTGGGACAGCCTGGGCGAATTCTGTGCGCTGGGAGAAAGCTTCAAGTTTCTTGCCGATGCTCGCGGCAATGCCAAGGCCAAGGTTCTGGGGGAGGCAGTTGAGGCCGCAACACAAGGTGTACTGGATCATGACCGCAGCCCGGGCCGGAAAGTGGGTCAACCAGACAACCGCGACAGCCATTACTGGTTCGCGCGCTATTGGGCCGAAGCCCTTGCTGCGCAAAGCGACGATGCGGAACTGGCGGCAGAATTTGCGCCGGTCGCCAAGGCCTTGGCAGATGGGGAAGACGCCATTGTCAGTGAACTCGCCGCGGTGCGTGGAAAGCCAGCAGATCTGGGCGGATATTACCATGCTGATACGGCGAAGGTGGCTTCCGTGATGCGCCCGTCCGCCACACTGAACGGCATCATTGGGTAATCGCGTTGCACTCGAGCGCCCCGCCTGCATGGCGGGGCGTTTATTTGTAAAGATTATCCGCTAATAGCGGCGATTGACTTCGCCCCGGGCAATTTGGCGCGCCTTTTGCTGTTCACGCAGGAAAACGAAAAGACCTGAGCCGATGATCAGCGCCATGCCGATCCAGATCTCCCATTGCGGAAACTCTGCAAAAACTATCCAACCCCAAAAGACCGCTAGTGGTAGTCCGAGATATTCGAATGGGGCGACGGTGGCGGCGTCGGACAGGCGGTAGGCCTGACTGAGGCAGTATCCGATGACTGCGGAATTCAGCCCCAGTCCGATGAAAAAGATCCAGTCACCATCGGTTGGCCAAATCCACACGCGTAGTAGAAAGATCAAGCTTTCATTCTCAACGCCTTCAGCAAAACGCCCATCACCTGCAACAACCCAAAACCCGGCGGCGGCGAGGATGAACATCAGCTGCACATAAACCGCCAATGCGCTGGCTTTGCTTTCCACCCCCAATTTGCGGGTCAAAAGTTGGTTCAGGGCATATGTCAGGGCCGATAACACAGGCAGCAACAGGACGATGCGGCTCACCTCCAATGCATCGCCGCTGGCCCAAGGGCGCTGCATGATGACGACACCAAGAAACCCAATTAGAACCGAGCTTAACCTCAGTGGACCGACTTTTTCGTTCAGCACCGGGATCGAGAGCAGAGTGATAAACAACGGCGCCGCGAAAAAGAGCGCGGTCGCATCGGCCAGTGGCATGACGGCCAGTGCGGTGAAATACGTCATGTTGGCAATGACTAGCAGACCGCCGCGCAGGGCATGAAGTCCGGGGCGGCTGGTTTTCAAGATCTGCCAACCACCCTCTATTTGGACCAGCATGAGTGAAAAGATGATGCCAATCGCCGAACGTACGAACACCATCTGGTGCAGTGGGTAGTCTCCCGACAGCTCCTTGATCAGCATATCGTTGATGGAGATCGCAACCATGCCCGCCGAGATAAAGGCGATTCCCAAAGCAGATGCATTCTGAGAGTTAGGTGACACGACTTACTCCTTCATGGGCTTTCTGTCGTCGCGCGGCGCCCGGGTCGCGCTTGTTTGCGACAGACTTGGCGTTCGCGCATGGGTGGAGTAGGAGAGAGATCCAAGACAGGAGGACCGCCCAATGAAAATGCAGGACCAGCGTGAAATTAAAGCCCCTCGCGAGGTGGTCTTTGCCGCTATTCTTGATCCCGAGGTGTTGAAAGACTGTATTCCGGGCGCCAGCAGCGTCGAAGGCAATGCAACGGACGGTTACGAAGCGGTCGTGACTCAAAAGGTCGGACCAGTGAAAGCCACCTTCAAAGGCGCCGTACAGATGTCCGAGATTGTCGAAAATGAAAAAATCACGATCACCGGCGAAGGGAAGGGCGGTGCCGCAGGGTTTGCCAAAGGCGGCGCTGTGGTCACTTTGGAAGAGCTGGGGCCGGAACTGACGCAACTCTCTTACGACGTGGAAGCTAAAGTTGGTGGCAAGTTGGCCCAATTGGGCAGCCGGATCATTGATGGATTTGCCAAGAAGATGGCCGACCAATTTTTCACAAATTTGCAGGAAGGGATTGAAGGCCCGTCCGAAGATGCTGACGCTGGCGAAGCGGCTCCCAAAAAGGGCTGGCTGAAGCGGCTTACTGGCAAGTCCTAAGCCGCGCCAACTCCCATCGCAGACGTTAAGGTTTCCGCTGTTCATCTCTAGCTAAACGAATTAGTTTAGTTGAGCGAACAGGAAGGGATGTCATGGCCGACATTGTCGAAATCGATGCGCTGCGCAAAACCTATGACGGTGGGTTCGAAGCGTTAAAAGGGGTGTCGCTTGCTATTCGCGAAGGTGAGATCCTTGCCTTGTTGGGGCCAAATGGAGCCGGAAAAACTACCCTGATCTCAACAGTTTGTGGAATTTCCCAGCCATCTTCGGGATCTGTGCGCGTCAGCGGGTACGATACTTTGACGGACTTTCGTGCAGCTCGTTCGATCATCGGTCTTGTGCCACAGGAAGTGGCACTTGAACCCTTTGAAAAGGTGCTGAACACCGTGCGCTTCTCACGCGGTCTTTTCGGAAAACCCCGCAACGATGCCTACATAGAAGAGATCCTCAAAAAGCTCTCGCTTTGGGATAAGCGCGACAACCAGATCAAGGAACTTTCCGGCGGTATGAAGCGTCGGGTGCTCATCGCGAAGGCCCTTGCTCATGAGCCACGCGTTTTGTTTCTGGATGAACCCACGGCTGGGGTGGATGTCGAGCTACGCAAGGATATGTGGGAAACTGTGGCCGAGTTAAAGGCCGATGGTGTCACCATCATTCTGACAACCCATTACATCGAGGAGGCAGAAGCCATTGCCGATCGCGTTGGGGTGATCGCCAAGGGCGAGCTCTTGTTGGTTGAAGACAAGAACACTTTGATGCGGCAAATGGGCAAAAAGCAGATTGTCGTGCATCTGGCAGAACGTCTTGCCGCCATTCCTGACATGCTCTCAAGCGATGAGCTGGAGTTGTCCCAAGATGGCACCGCATTGGTTTACACATACGACACCAAGAGAGAACGGACCGGGATCACCAAGTTGCTAAACGACGTGGCTGCAGCGGGGCTGACGCTGCGAGATGTAGAAACACGTCAGTCCAGCCTGGAAGAAATTTTTGTCGATCTCGTTGCCGACGCGCAGGGGAGTGCAGCATGAACCTGACCGCAGTTCTCGCCATCTATAAATTCGAGATGGCGCGCTTTTTCCGCACGCTCATGCAGAGCTTCATGTCGCCGGTTCTATCGACGTCACTATATTTTGTGGTCTTTGGCGCGGCCATCGGGTCGCGTATCGATCAGGTCGACGGGGTGAGCTATGGCGCGTTTATCGTGCCGGGTTTGATCATGCTCAGCGTCATGACCCAATCCATATCCAACGCGTCATTCGGAATCTACTTCCCGAAATTCATCGGTACGATTTACGAGCTGCTCTCGGCCCCTATCAATTTCCTTGAGATCGTGTGCGGCTACGTGGGGGCGGCAGCGACCAAGGCCTTGTTTGTCGGTGTTGTCATCCTGATCACCGCGCATTTCTTTGTTGATATTCAGATACAGTATCCCTTAGCGATGATCGCCTTTCTTTTGTTGACCTGTCTGAGCTTTGCACTGTTGGGCTTTATCATCGGGATCTGGGCCGGGAATTTTGAACAGTTGCAGTTGGTGCCTTTGATGGTGATCACACCACTCGTCTTTCTTGGCGGTTCCTTCTATTCGATCTCGATGTTGCCTCCGGTCTGGCAAACGATTTCCTACTTCAACCCGGTGGTCTATCTGGTATCTGGATTTCGTTGGTCGTTTTACGGCCTGGCAGATGTACCTGTTGGGCTTTCGCTTTTGGCGATTGGTGGCTTTACCTTAGCGTGCCTCGCGGCGATTTGGTGGATCTTCAAAACCGGTTGGCGCATTCGGAATTGACGTTTTAGGAAGTTGGTGCTGCTAACGTCACTCATGCAAATCCGCCACAGGTTCAGAAAAGCGTGACAGGTCATTTGCCCCCCCTGCCTTGTTTCACCCCCGATCGCATTCTACATGGGGGCAATGATAAGCTGGCTGCCTTTTGTTAAATCCCATCCGCGCGTTGCAATTGTTCGTCTAACTGGAGCCATTGGCATGCCAGGGCGCGGTTCATTGAGCGATGCTTCTGTTGCGCCGCTTTTGGAAAAAGCGTTTCGCAAGGGCAAACCTGATGCCGTCGCGCTTGAGATCAATTCGCCTGGGGGCTCACCGGTACAGTCGTCTCTGATCGGCGCACGTATTCGACGCCTCGCGGAAGAGACGGATACCAAGGTCTATGCCTTTGTCGAAGACGTGGCGGCGTCAGGTGGATACTGGCTCGCTGCCGCAGCGGACGAGATTTGGGCGGATGACAGTTCGGTTGTCGGGTCAATCGGCGTAATCTCAGCCGGCTTTGGCGCACATGAGTTTCTTGCCAAGCAAGGGATCGAACGGCGCGTGTACACAGCTGGGAAATCAAAATCCATGCTGGATCCCTTTCGACCGGAAAACGAAGAGGATGTCGCCAGGCTCAAAGGCTTGCTGGAAGACATCCACACGAATTTCAAAGACCATGTTTCGGCCCGCCGTTTGGGCAAGCTACCAGAAGACAGGGATCTCTTTACTGGCGAGGTTTGGCTCGCGAAACGCGCAACCGAACTTGGGCTCATAGACGGGATCGCGCATATCAAACCAAAGATGCATGACGTCTTCGGTGAAAAAGTTCGCTTCCGCCGCTACGCTCTGAAAAAACCGCTGTTCCAGCGCTTTGGCGCACGCATCGTCCAAGATGCACTGACGGGGATCGAGGAGCGCGCAGAATATGCGCGTTTTGGCCTCTGACGTGATCCTGAAAATCGTCTCTCTTTTTCTGATCTTCATGGCTGTGCTTGCCATGTTCGGCAAACTGCGCGTGCCGGGTCTTAGAAGGCTCCAGTCTGCAAAGTGCCGATCTTGCGGACGGTATCGGATTGGGAAAGGGCCATGCCCCTGCGGTAAGGGGAACAAGGGCGTATGATTGCATGGCTTCTGTCCGGTTTAGGTCTGGTGATCCTGCTATTGGCGGGTGACAGCCTGGTAAAAGGTGCCGTCAACCTGAGCTTGCGACTGGGCATCCCTGCGCTGATAGTCAGTTTGACCATTGTCGCGTTCGGAACATCTGCACCGGAATTGTTGATCGGGATCAAGGCCATCTTGGACGAGGCGCCTGGCATCGCGCTAGGCAATGTTGTTGGATCAAACACAGCCAATATCCTCATGGTATTGGGCATACCGGCGATTTTGGCTCCGTTGCACACCAGCGAATGCGACAGCAGGAAGACATACGTCTTTATGCTGGCGGCCTCGGTGTTGTTCATCGCCCTGGCGTTTTTTGGAACCTTCACAGCCCTCAGCGGCTTCATCCTTCTCGCAGCGCTTAGCTACGTTTTGTTCGACGCGTTCCGCGATGCACGTGCGCACCAAAAGGCCGGAGAAGCCGTTGAAATCGACATCGAAGAGCTTGAAGGTGCCGATCCTGAAATGCCTGTCTGGCAAATCGCTCTGTATCTGGGTCTAGGCATTATCGGCCTGCCTTTGGGCGCAGATTTGTTGGTGGATAATGCGACCATCATCGCAAAGACATACGGGGTCAGCGACACCGTAATCGGTTTGACCCTTGTGGCAATCGGAACCTCCTTGCCGGAATTGGCCACGACCCTCATGGCGGCCTTGCGGCGCCAAGCGGATGTGGCGTTGGGCAACGTTATTGGCTCTAACATGTTCAACCTGCTTGCGATCATTGGTATTACGTCGCTGGTTGGCTCCATTCCTGTCGATCCCTCTTTCCTGCGTCAGGACTTGTGGGTGATGCTCGCGGCGTCGTTGGTGATCATACCCTTCGTCTTTTTCAAAAAAGACATAACGCGAACATGGGGTGTAGCCTTGACCGTCGCTTACATGGCCTATCTTGCTGTCGTACTGATTTGACGTGCGTTCCGTTTAGGACGGGTTAGTGTCATCGACAGCTGCTCGTCACAGCGCGGATGTGAAATCAGCCGCCGGACAACATCAGAATGCAACGATAAAGCAGGACAGTTCACCTATGACAAAAGCATTGGTTACCGGCGCAGGAAAGCGACTGGGGCGAGCTATGGCGCTCTACCTCGCGGGGCGTGGATATGACGTCGCGGTCCACTACGCCAGTTCGGATGCAGACGCACGCGCGGTTGCAGAGGACATCACTGCGTTGGGCAAGCGGGCGGTGACACTTCAGGCTGACCTGCTGGATGAAGGGCAAGTGAACGAGTTACTTCCAACGGCAGCCGAACGCTTGGGGGGTCCAATTACCTGCCTGATCAACAATGCATCGATCTTTGAATATGACAGCGTGTCGTCCGCCACCCGAAGCAGCTGGGATAGACATCTCGAAAGCAACTTGCGAGCGCCGTTCGTCTTAACGCAGGCGATGGCGGCCCAGGGTCTGAAACCGGTCACTGATGAAAACGGTGAACCGCAAGCCAGTGGACTCATTATCAATATGATTGATCAGCGGGTGCACAAACTGACACCGGAATTCATGACCTACACGATTGCCAAAATGGGCTTGTGGGCCATGACCCGTACTACGGCCCAGGCGCTGGCACCTGCGATCCGCGTCAATGGCATTGGACCGGGGCCAACGATGCAAGGTGCGCGGCAAAGCGCGGAACACTTTGCTAAGCAGCGTGCTGCCACGGTTTTAGGCCGCGGTGCCGATCCGGAAGGTATTTGCGCCGCGCTCGGTTACTTTCTGGATGCGCGGGCTGTCACCGGGCAATTGATCTGCGTAGATGGCGGACAACACCTAGCATGGCAAACGCCCGATGTTCTCGGTTTGGAATAGCTCAAATGATGAAGTTTGGCGTCAAGTTTTGCACCGCTCTCAAGTCCGTTACCAAAGCGTTACAAAAAGTATAACAATTTCAGTGATTTGCCAAAGCTGCAAAAAAATTCCCTTTGTTAACAATGCTTTATATTTGTGCTTAAAAATTAGGCATTTTAACGAAATCACCGGAAATCAAAGAAAAATTCGCTGTGCCCCAAACATATCTTCAGACTTATCCACAGCTTTCGTGGAAACCTTTTCTCTTGATCGAAATGCGGCAAGATTGCAGCCGCTGTGTGAGAATCATATGACGGCGGTATGAGCGCTCAAATCCCACCCCCAAAGGACCCCGGAGCCCAAAAGTCGGTCACCGGGCATGCCTGTATCCAAAACTACCTCAAGACGCTTGATAGCAGCCCCGGTGTATACCGGATGCTGGATGATCAGAGCCGCGTTCTTTACGTTGGGAAAGCCCGTAATCTGCGTGCGCGCGTGTCAAATTATGCTCGCCCTGCAGGCCACAGTGCACGCATCGCTCGAATGATCCGCGAAACCGCCTCGATGATGTTTCTGACCACGCGCACGGAAACCGAAGCGCTGCTGCTGGAACAAAACCTCATCAAGCAGCTCAAGCCGAAGTACAATGTGCTGCTGCGTGACGATAAGAGCTTTCCCAATATTCTGGTTGCTAAGAACCACTCCTACCCGCAGATCAAAAAGCACCGTGGCGCAAAGAAAGAAAAGGGCACCTATTTCGGCCCATTTGCGAGCGCCGGTGCTGTCAACCGAACGCTTAATCAATTGCAGAAGGTGTTCTTGCTGCGCAATTGCACCGACGCGATGTTTGAAAGCCGCACGCGACCCTGTCTGCTTTATCAGATCAAACGCTGCTCGGGCCCGTGTGTTGGGCACATCAGTCCCGAGGATTACGCCAAGAGCGTCAAGGATGCTGAAAACTTCCTGGCTGGCCGTTCGACCAAGGTGCAGGAGGATCTGGCCACGCAGATGCAAGCGGCCTCTGACTCCATGGAGTTTGAACGCGCAGCGGCGCTACGCGATCGCATTCGCGCGTTGACCCAGGTTCAGACTGCTCAGGGCATAAACCCGCGCGCTGTGACAGAGGCCGATGTCATCGCGCTGCATTTGGAAAAGGGCCAAGCCTGCGTTCAAGTCTTCTTCATCCGTGCCAATCAAAACTGGGGGAATCGCGATTTCTATCCTCGTGTGGGCGCGGACATAGACGAGGGTGAAGTACTCGAAGCGTTCCTTGGACAGTTCTACGACACCAAGGAACCACCGCGGCAGGTCATTCTGAGCCACGAGATCGAAAACCCGGATCTGATGCAGGACGCACTGACGCAAAAGCTGGGCCGCAAGGTTGAAGTATTGGTGCCCCAGCGTGGCGAGAAGGCGGAGTTGATTGAAGGTGCGCTCAGGAATGCACGCGAAAGCCTTGCGCGCAAAATGGCGGAGACGGCCACGCAAGCCAAACTTTTAAAGGGACTAGCCGAAGCCTTCGATCTCGACAGCCCGCCGCAGCGGATCGAAGTCTATGACAACTCGCACATTCAGGGCGCTCATGCCGTGGGCGCGATGATTGTCGCGGGTCCAGACGGTTTCATGAAAAACCACTATCGCAAATTCAATATCCGGGGGGAGGATCTGACCCCCGGGGACGATTTCGGGATGATGAAGGAAGTGCTGAACCGCAGATTTGCGCGCCTCATGAAAGACGACCCGGATCGCGAGAAGGGACAGTGGCCAGACCTTCTTTTGATCGACGGGGGTGCTGGGCAGGTCGGCGCTGTGGCCAGCATCATGGCAGAGCATGGGGTCGAAGATATTCCTATGGTCGGTGTAGCCAAAGGCATTGATCGGGATGCGGGCAAGGAAGAGTTTCACCGCCCCGGTGCACGACCGTTCGCCTTGCGCCACAACGACCCGGTTCTTTACTTTGTCCAGCGGCTGAGGGACGAGGCGCACCGGTTTGCCATCGGTACACACCGCGCCAAACGAGCCAAAGCAGTGGGTGCAACACCGCTTGACGAAATCGCGGGTGTCGGTGCCGCTCGCAAACGTGCGCTACTTGCGCATTTCGGGTCTGCTAAGGCGGTAAGTCGGGCCAACCTCGCCGACCTAAAGGCGGTCGACGGAGTGAGCGAAGCGCTTGCAGAAAAGATCTATGACTTCTTCCACGAACGCGGATAGCGCG
>CAYODE010000004.1:25224-67461 GCA_964402685.1 uncultured Aestuariivita sp.
CACCAGATTGCATCTTGCGTTGCCCCTTAAACCAAGCTTGGCTGAGGTCATTGGGAGGAGGGCATCGTTATGGATATTCAACAAGGCTTCCCGCCGCCGGAAGGGAAACGGGTCACATTGGCCAATTGGCGGACATCACCCTTCAACCATTGGGCTTTTCACCATGTACGTGAAATCGTGCCGTCCGCACGAATTGCAAATAATCCAGCAGATGTCTGGCATTTGGAAAGTGGCCGCGCGGATCTGTCCATCGCGGATTTGGAACACGCGGTAACCGGCATTGCCAACGATGCGCTGGTGATCTTGCACAAGGGGACGATCATTCATGAAAGCTATCGTCACGGCATGGGCCCCAGTGATCCGCATATCCTGATGTCGGTTTCGAAATCCATGTTGGGACTGGTCGCGGGGACATTGGTCGATCGTGGAGAGATAACGCTTGAGGATCTGATCACAGACCATCTGCCCGAGCTGTCTGAAACGGCCTATTCTGGAGCTACGGTTCGCGACGCGCTGGATATGCGTGTTGGGGTGCTGTTTGACGAGGATTATACTGCAACCGACGGCCCTATCATCGAATATCGGAAGGCCGCGAATTGGAACCCACTGGAGCCTGGTGAAACAGCAGTAGACCTGCGCAGTTTTCAAACATTGCTGGCTGAACGCGACGGTGATCACGGCGGGAATTTTCACTACGTCTCTCCGGTTACCGATATGCTGGCCTGGCTTATGGAGCGAGCAACAGGAACACGGTTTGCCGATCTTTTGTCGGAACGGTTGCTCAAACCGCTGGGCGCTGAGTTTCCCGGCGACCTAACCGTCGATCGGATCGGTGGCGCCCGCGCGGCAGGCGGTATGAACATCACTGCGCGTGACCTGGCCCGCGTCGGCCAAATGATGCTTCAGGACGGTGTGCGGGAAGGCAAACGCGTCCTCCCTGCCGCATGGGTTGGCGATATCTGGGCTGGTGGGGATCGCGAAGCGTGGGCGGCAGGAGACATGGCTGAGCGGTTTAGCGACCCCGGCCGGTCGTATCGGTCCAAATGGTATCATCTGCCGCGCGACAGCGGCGACATGATCCACTGTATGGGGATCCACGGACAGTACCTGTTTGTCTGCCGCAAGACGCAATCAGTCATCGCTTGGTTTTCCTCTGCGCATGAGCCCACAGACGACGGTAACGGTGCGCATGTCTTTGCATCCGTAGCGCGTATTCAAGCGGCCTTGGGGCAATAGCCCTTTCCGACGGTTGCCCAAGAAGGTAATCAAACCCCATGCATTGGAACGTGCCTAATATCCTGACCGTCTTGCGTTTGCTTGCTGCACCCGGCGTGGCGGTGATGTTCTTGTATTTCACCCGGCCCTACGCGGATTGGTTGGCATTATTGTTGTTTCTGTCCGCAGCGATCACCGATTGGTTCGACGGGTATCTGGCGCGCGCCTGGAAGCAAGAAACCAAGCTTGGTGCCATGTTGGATCCGATTGCAGACAAAGCCATGGTGGTGATCGCGCTGATGGTGATCGTGGGGTATTCAAACCAGAATTGGACCCCCTGGTTCGTATTGCCCGCGACCTTTATTCTCTTTCGCGAGGTGTTCGTTTCGGGCCTGCGCGAGTATCTTGGAGATACGGCAGGCACGCTTAAGGTCACGCCCTTGGCCAAGTGGAAAACGACGGTTCAAATGCTGGCAATTTCGGTGCTTTTTGCCCAAGGGATATTTGAGCATTACCTTGGCATGTCTGCGATGGGCATGGATCAGACACTGGTCGATCAAATCATGGCAGGCGAGGTTGAGGACCTGCAGGGCCTGCGTTGGAAGTTCGAAGGAATGATTTGGGCGGGCTGGGGTGGGCTCGCGCTTTTGTGGGTGGCGGCAGGGCTGACATTGGTCACCGGCTATGATTACCTGCGCAAAGCCATGCCTTACTTACGGGAGAGCCGCTGATGGACGTTTTGTATTTTGCATGGGTGCGCGAGCGGATCGGCATTCCAAAGGAGACTGTCGACACGCAGGCGCAAACAGTGACTGATCTTGTAGCCGAACTGAAATCGAAAGAGGAGCGGTACGAAGCTGCCTTCGCCGATCTCAGTGCGCTCCGTGTGGCTGTTGATCAGCAACTTACAGATTTTGACGCACCTTTGGCCGGTGCGCGTGAGGTCGCGTTTTTCCCGCCGATGACGGGCGGTTAGGGCTTATGCGCGTCGTCGTGCAAGAAGCGCCTTTTGACCTGGGGGCCGAGGCGAACTCATTTACTGCAAACCGGACAGATATGGGCGCGATCGTAACCTTCACTGGTGTGGTGCGTGACCTTGTCGACGGCGATCTCGACGTAATGGAGATCGAACATTATCCGGGCATGACAGAAGCGGCCCTGACAGACATCGCAAAACAAGCGATGGATCGATGGAGCTTAGGCGATGTTCTGGTCATTCATAGATATGGAGAGATGGCGCCGGGTGATCTGATCATGATGGTCGCCACCGCCTCGCCACACCGCAAGGACGCGTTCGAGGCAGCAGAGTTCCTCATGGACTATCTCAAGTCCCGCGCTCCGTTCTGGAAGAAGGAGCATTCCGGGTCAGATGCGTCCTGGGTTGCGGCTAAGGACGAGGATGAAGATGCGCTGAGCCGCTGGTAAGCGCGCCATCTTCCTCACCAGCGTCCCATCCTAAGGAAAACGTCTAAACCTCGATGCTGGCGCTGAGTCTCGCCTGGTAAATCCACCCCAAATATGACCTTCTGGCGTTCAAATGCCTCTAATTTGAGCCGTATTGCTGTATTTCTTTGCAGTATCGCAGGGTCTCATCCGACGATGATTTGGCAATATATTTTTAAATAATATCAATAACCTGTCTGCTTCCCGCGTAAAACAACTTCGCGTGCAAACGGTTCACATGCGTACTCCGGTGAATATGTAAATAAGAAATTACATTGCAAGTGTCAGTTTTGTCTGACAGTCTGGGTGTGACGTTGTGTCGCCGGGGGCTGTGGGGCGCCCGTCTCCTTAGCGTGTCGAGCATCCGTTCCGGCATGTTGAGCAGCAAATCTACCACAGCCGAACAGAACGGAGGAAGAAATGTCAGACGATCCAGATAAAGTCTGGCCAACGGGCTTAACGCTCAAAGAAGCCGAAGAGGTGCATAGCTACCTCATCGACGGCACGCGTGTCTTTGGGCTCATCGCCCTTTTGGCACACATTCTCGTGGCGTACACAACGCCTTGGCTCGGCTAAGGAGGCAACGTTATGAACAATGCGAAAATGTGGCTTGTCGTTAAGCCGACTGTTGGTGTTCCCCTGTTTCTCTCTGCTGTCGCAGTAGGATCCTTCGCGGTCCATGTTGCTGTGCTCAGCAATACATCCTGGGTATCGGACTTCCTGTCCGGCAAGCCCATCGGATCGGGAGACATGGAAACAGCGGCAATCGAGGCCGACACAGATGTCGCCAAAGCGGGTTACGCTGTCGACAAATCTGATGGCTCGCGCGAGCTGATGGTGATGATGCCCGACGGCACCGTCGCCAAAGCTGTGCTGCAGACAGAAGAGGTTCTTGCCTCGGGATCTGCGCCGCCAAATATCGCCACCAACTAGGCGATCTTGCGCCGCGGGTAGCTTATTGCTGCCCGCGCGCATCCCAATATGCGGAGTGCGACGGTGCGTTCTGACGCAGTTGCGCCTTCGCCTGTTTGAGACGGATCATGATCGATTATCGCGCTCTTATCCTGCGGAAACTGGCGACCATCACGCCGCGATATCTGCCGTTTGCTGATGTTGCTACCGAAGATGTCCCACTCTCGCGTTTGATCCGGCTTTCGCTGTTTCAGGTTACCGTCGGTATGGCCTTGGTTTTGCTGGTGGGAACGCTGAACCGCGTCATGATTGTCGAACTTGCCGTACCTGCCACACTGGTCGCGGGTATGTTGGCACTTCCATTGCTCTTCGCGCCACTGCGCAGCTTCATTGGCTTTAAATCTGACACGCATCGGTCTGCACTAGGATGGCGGCGCGTGCCGTATATCTGGAAGGGTACAATGTACCAGTTCGGCGGCTTTGCGATAATGCCTTTCGCCTTGTTGGTGCTGTCTGGCTATGGCGAGGCGGTTGATGCCCCAAGATGGGTCGGGTTGACCTCGGCGGCGTTGGCGTTCCTTCTCGTCGGTGCCGGGGTTCACATTGTCCAGACTGTTGGCCTCGCCCTTGCGACGGATCTCGTGAAGGAAGAAGACCACCCCAAGGTCGTTGGTCTTATGTATGTTATGCTCCTTTTGGGCATGGTTGTCAGTGCGCTTATCTACGGCGCACTTTTAGAGAATTACACGCCCGGACGATTGATCCAGGTCGTTCAAGGCTCTGCTGTTCTGACTGTGGCGCTGAACCTTTTGGCTCTCTGGAAGCAGGAATCGCGTGATCGCGGGCGTGCGCAAATAATGGAGACTGCTCCGCGTGAACACTTCGCCGCCGCTTGGTCCAGACTGGTCGCCCAGACGGGTATGGTCAGACTGCTCGTTGTGATTGGTCTGGGGACATTTGGTTACGGCATGGCCGACGTTTTGCTTGAGCCCTACGGGGGACAGGCCTTAGGTCTGAGCGTTGCGGATACCACTAAGCTGACCGCGCTCTTGGCCGCCGGTACGCTCATAGGCTTTGCGATTGCGTCACGCGCTTTGGGCCAGGGCGGAGATCCTGCGCGTTTGGCGGTTTTTGGTGCGCTGGTGGGCATTCCCGGGTTTGCGGCCATTGTCCTCGCCTCTGCATATATTGGCCCCGTGTTGTTTATCCTTGGGACAGGTCTGACGGGTCTTGGTGCTGGCTTGTTCGGCCATGCAACGCTGACCGCGACGATCCGGCAGGCCCCGTCCGGGCAGATCGGATTGTCCATCGGTACATGGGGCGCGGTGCAGGCGACCTGTGCCGGTGTCGGCGTCGCGTTGGCTGGTGTTGTCCGTGACGTTCTTGTGGGTCAGGCAGGTTTGACGGGAAGTCAGCTGCATTTGCCCTATAACGTAGTCTTCATGATCGAAATAGCATGTCTTGTTCTGGCCATTCTTGTGGCTGTTCCATTGGCGACACGTCGTGTCCGATTTTCGGACCGGTCAGAGTCAGCCCAACAAACTAACCCGGTGGAGGTCCCATGACGAATATCATCACACGGTACTATGAGAGCGCGGCACAAGCACGCTCGGTGGTGTTTGAGCTTGTCTATCGACAGCGGCTCTCGCCCCGGATTATTGACCTCTATGAAAAGGCAGACGGCCTGACAGACAAGCTGGCAGCCTACAAAGTGCTTCCAGAGACCGCCGAAGCGTATCAAGACAAACTTGCCACCGGCGGTGCCGTCATTCTGGTCCGCGCGGGCATTCGTCCGCTTGCGGTCGCCAAGACTACGCGGGAAGTGACGGCTGCCATGGGCGCGGCTGATATGGGCGGATTGACCGAAGAAGTCTTGGTCAAGGATGAACGACCACCAAGTCTGGGCTTAAGCGTACTACGCGATCACCGCCACATGATGACCCGGCCTCTCGGCTTCGCAAAGACCAACTATCATATGGCCGACTGGCCAATTGGATTGATTAGTCGGCGCAAACCATTCACCGGCACGGTGATCCCGCCGCACGGGCGCATGGCGACGTGGCCCATTGACCTCTTGTTGCCGGCTACCACGCGCTATGGCCGCTTTCCGTTCGACTTCCTGGTCCCGGGTCACAAGTACATGGCGAAGTTCCCCTTTGCTCACCTTATCCCTGGACACAAATTCCAAGCGAAGTTTCCCTTTGGACATCTGGTCCCGCACAACGTCCGATACGGCCGTTTCCCGTTCGGTCTGCTGGTTCCAGGTCACAAATACATGGCCAAATTCCCGTTTGCCCATTTGGTGCCAGGTCATCAGCGGATGGCAAGTTGGCCCTTCCCTTTGCTAATCAACGGCAAACAGGGCCGGAACGCTCTGATTCCTGGTCACAAGTATCAGGCAAAATTTCCCATCGATCACCTCGTACCCGGCCACAAATACATGGCAAACTTCCCGATCGGTCACCGTGTATCGCACAACCGTCGTTATGGGCGCTTCCCGTTTGGTCTGCTGGTCCCCGGGCAAAAGTTCATGGCAAAGTTCCCCTTCGCCCACATTGTCCCGGGCCACAAGCATATGGCGAAATTCCCCTTCGGCCATATCGTACCTGGCCATAAATACATGGCGAACTTTATCTTCCCGCATACAAAGACAAGCGGTGGCTAGAAGGTTAAGGAACTCGGACGCTGGCTCGCTGGCGTCCGTGTCCAAACGGAAATGCTGGCAGTTGCGTTTAACTGCAGTCCGGCACAGTCGGGTCGTCGGTCTGATGGTGCCTAAACTTGGCGTGCACCGTCCAATTCGCCGCGCAATAACTCCGCTTCATGGCGTGCATCGCGCAGACCTTCCATCGCCGCGCTAAGCTCGGCCTCGGTCTGGCTCAACTGATTGGTAAGCTCTGCCTCACGTTGTTGCAGATACGTAATGGCTTGGTCGCGGGTCTCTTCTGCCTCGTGCAGTTCCTGGCTCATGCGATCCAATTCGCCGATATCTGCTGAAGACACGCGTGTGAACCTGTGCACCAACCAGTTTGCAAACCACCCCAAGGCGAACGCTACAAACAAAATCACCGCGGTGGTCAGAATAAACTCAGTTCTGTTCATCGGTTGTCCCTTGGGTCGAGTCGCTTTCGGCGTCCTCGGCCATTGTGTCCAATGTGTTTTCTGCTTCTGGCACGGACGGTTCCGGTCGGATCAGCCTGAATTCGATCCGGCGGTTCGCCTCGCGCCCCTCTTCACTCCCATTATCGGCAATAGGCTGCGTTTCTCCATACCCTTTTGCGGTAAAGTTCGACGTCAGAATACGCCGGGCACGCAATTCGTTCAAAACCGATTGCGCACGTGCCTGGCTCAGCTGTTCGTTCATGACTTCGCGGCCCTGACTGTCGGTATGGCCCTGAATTTCAATCCGGATATCGCCGCACTCGCTCAACAGCTCAGCAATTGCATTCATGGTATCAAGAGAACTGGCCGTGATGGTGGCAGAGCCAGGTTCGAATGAAATACGTCCATCGGTCATGATTCCAGCAAGGCCCGCTTCGCATTCCTCGGGTGTTGGCGGAATATCAGTGGGTGGCGGGGGTTCACGATAAATAACTTCGATTTCGAACCGCTCTGCGCCCCCCAACTTGTCTGACAGCAAGCTTGCGATCGACGCGTTGGCAGCCTCGTCATGGGTCATACCCTGAATGGACACGTTGGACGGTGTAATCGTCAAAACGCCGTTTTCCAGCTTCGACAATGCTTCAAGACCGCTTAGAACGCGGACCGGCCAGTCGGCAGGCAGCCCATCCACAACGCGTGCCGCGGTGTACACGCTGGCCGAACCAAAGCGTGCTTTTGCGTAGCTATCTGCAAGCTGCCGTAGTGCCGCGTCACTTAGTCGGCCGCGCAGTTGAACCAGTCCTTCGGGACTGAGCGTCGCCGTGAACTCTGGCGGGCCTTCGACAGTGTCGCTCTCGGGAGGTGGCAAAGTCGCGTATAAGGCAAATACGTCAGGCAGAGCGTTTTCTAACTCGCCTACGACGCGGTCAAACTGGGCCTCAGGCGTTCCTTGAACGGCCGCCAGAGTAATGTCGGCATCCGAAAACGTGACCGAGCCCGCCCCAAGTTCGGCGATAGCCGCTAACGCCTGTTCTGCGGCCTCTGCCCAGTTGGGCGTGGGAACGCCCATACCAATGGTGCAGCGCGCGTTGCCAGTTAGTCCCGCATCAGTCGCTGCTTGAAGAATGCGGGCCTGAGCTTCTTCGTCCTGAGCGGAACAGGCGTCGAAGCGCCCGCCTTGCTCATCTAGCACAAAGCGTAACGTGAATGGGGTGATCACAGGGCGCGGTGCTGCGATATCCAACGCCATGCGCAGCGCGGGTGGGACGCGGCGTTCCAGTTCGGCTTCAAGCTCCGCTTTTTCCTCGGCGCTGTCAGCGATCGCCGTAATTTCGATCTGACCTGCATCTACAGACAGCTTGGATCGAGGCAGAGTCGCTAACGTAGAAAGCGCGAAACCAAGCGCGTCTTCCCAACCTTGGGGCGGCGCGTAATTTGCCACTTCCAAAAGGTCTGTGACAGGCTGATCGCCGGCGAGGTCTTCTAACCGTGTCAAGATTGCCTCGCGGTCAGTGGACGCGGGAATCAAACCAATGACGGAAATGCCGCTATCGTTGCGCAACAGTTCCATGGAAAACCTTGGCGCGACGATGCTTTCCGTCGCTGTTACACGCATATCGTCAATGATGCGGGCGGCATCTACAACTGTTCCGGTTGTGCTTATTGCATTGAATCGTGCCGCTTCAGACGGGGCCGTACCCGATAAAGTTACTGTCAGTCCATCAGCCTGCACTTCAGCCCATGTCATCTGTGCCTCGTCCAAAGTGCGGCGCACATTGATTTCAGAGTTGTCCTCGATGACTCGCACGGAAAACGTGGCCGTTACCAAGCTCAGCACAGCGGCTCCGGTAAAGATAGCAGCAACAATCGCGACAGTAGACAGGCGCATCGGTGATTTCGTCTCAGACTTGCAAACAGCTTGAGCCCCAACTCGGGCAGCAGGGCGAGTGATACGCCCTGTGCGTCCGGACCGCAATCACATCAAGATTGCAATACAGAGGAAGACCAGTGGAATGAGTCCTGCATCCCGATTGGAGCGGAAGAGACGCAACAACACAGGAGCATCATCCACTTTGAGACTGCGCAATTGCCACGTCAGGTGAAAACCCATGGCCCATGGGCCTGCAAGGGCAATCACAAGCGCTAATGGGTTGGCGCCGGGCATCAGCGCAACGACGATGGCTGTGGCCAACAACATCAGAGTTCCCACAAGGAACCGTCGCAACCAGGTGGGCGAGTTTTCGCCGAAGAGCCGTGCGGTCGACTTAATCCCGATCAATGCGTCATCCTCGGTATCCTGGTGCGCATAGATTGTGTCGTAGAAGAGCGTCCAAGCGATCCCAGCGAGGTACAGGATGACAGGAGCGGCATGCAGGCTGCCCGTGTGAGCCGCCCATGCCAGCAATGCGCCCCAGTTAAAGGCCAACCCCAGAAAGACCTGCGGCCACCAGGTGAAGCGCTTGGCAAAGGGATATATCGCGACCGGGAGTAGTGAAAGAATTCCAAGAGCGATTGCAGCCGTATTGAAGGTCAGCAAAATACCAAATGCGATCAGTGCCTGAGCGCACATCCAAATCACTGCGCCCTTTACACTGACTTGGCCGGACGGGATCGGTCGTGACGCAGTTCTGGCAACCGAGCCGTCAAAGTCGCGATCGGTAATGTCATTCCAGGTGCAACCCGCACCGCGCATGAGCCACGCGCCTATCGCGCATCCGACTGCAATCCAAGCGTCTTCAGCGCGAGGTTGTCCATCATGAAGAATGGCCAGTGCCAATCCCCACCAGCAAGGTATCAACAAAAGCCACGTTCCAATGGGACGGTCGGCGCGGCTCAACCTCAAATACGGCCGGGTGGCCTGTGGTGCCCAGCGATCCACCCAATTGTCTTTTACGGCATCGGCGACTTGTCCGTCTGGTGTTGGCGCGTGGCCTTGCATATCTAAGGGTCCATGACTGCGAAGATCCGGCTTTATGTAGATCACCCCTTGGGTGAGGGGCAATTGGTTCCTTTGACGCGCGAACAGGCTCACTACCTGTTTGGTGTGATGCGTCAGGGTGTCGGGGCGGCTCTTCTTTTGTTCAATGGGCGCGATGGTGAATGGCTGGGCGAAGTTGCGGAAGCCGGTAAGCGCGGCGGCGCGTTGTCGGTGATCCAAAAGACAAAGCCCCTGCAGATGCCTCCGGACCTTTGGCTGTGTTTTGCGCCGATCAAAAAGGCCCGAACGGATTTCATCGTCGAAAAGGCCGCTGAACTCGGTGCAGCGCGCATCATCCCAGTGCAGACCGATTTCACCAATTCAGAGCGGATCCGGCAGGATCGATTGCAGGCCCACGCCCTCGAAGCCGCTGAGCAGTGCGGCGGCACATTTGTGCCTGAAGTCGCGCCAATGCAACGGCTTGGAGCTTTGCTGGACACTTGGCCTGGCAATCGTCAGTTGATGTTCTGTGACGAAGCGGAGGTTGGCGCGGGCAAAACCCTGAACGACGCCGGGCCCGGACCTTGGGCCATCTTGATCGGTCCGGAAGGTGGGTTTTCCGAGGCAGAGCGCGATCGTCTGGCGTCGTTACCGTTTTCCCATGTGGTCAGCTTGGGCCCCAGAGTACTTCGCGCGGACACAGCAGCGGTTGCGGCGCTGACCGTGTGGCAGCAGGCGTTAGGGGATTGGGCGTGAGTTTTGTGCGTCCCGAAGCTCAGGCCGCTTTGTGGCGTTTTCGGGAAATCCTGTCGGGCGCGGGGCTCGGCGCTTTGGGGGTATGGCTTGCATTGGGTCGCGGTCTCACCGTCTGGTTGGGATATGCCGCTATTGGAGTGGCGATTGGTCTGATCATCGTTGGTGTGCAGCGCGCGCGGTTTCGCACTGGCGGGGGTGGTCCAGGCGTCGTTGGCATTGACGAAGGGCAGATCGCCTATTTTGGTCCGTTGTCCGGCGGAGTGATGGCCCTGGCCGATTTGGAGCGGCTGACGCTTGATCCGACAGCACAGCCTGCGCACTGGACGTTAGAGAGCAATACGCAGCCAGCTCTTCACATCCCTGTGAACGCGGAAGGGTCCGAAAAACTCTTCGACGCATTTGCAGTGCTTCCTGGCATCAAAACGGAACGTATGCTTGCCGAATTGCGCGGTCGCGCCACCTATCCGGTTGTGATTTGGGAAAAGTCATCAGCCCGGCCCGCAAACCTGCGTCTCCATTGACACCTCGGTCATTTGCCCGCAGGAGTGGCGCAGGACGCGAAGACCAAGATCGGAGACCCGCATATGTCTATCCCTCAGTCCGGCGGTGGGCCGATCGAACGGCATGAGCAATTGGCAGAGTATCTTGCCGCGGGATGCAAACCCCAGGAAGACTGGCGTATCGGCACCGAGCACGAAAAATTCGGCTACTGCAAAGACACCTTGCAGCCTTTGCCCTACGACGGGGAACGGTCAATCCTGGCGGTTCTGGAAGGCTTGCGTGACCAACATGGTTGGGCACCTTTGGAGGAGAGCGGCAAACTGATCGGTCTTCAAAAGGATGGCGCCAACGTATCACTTGAACCAGGCGGTCAACTGGAGTTGTCCGGCGCGCCACTGGAAACCATCCACGAGACCTGTGACGAGGTGAACGCGCACTTGGCCGATGTGAAGGACATCGCCGACAAAATTGGCGTTGGGTTCATCGGTTTGGGTGCTGCGCCGATCTGGACGCATGACGAGATGCCGATGATGCCCAAAGGCCGCTACAAGCTGATGGACGGCTATATGCAAAAGGTTGGCACGATGGGCCGCGTGATGATGCGCCGGACCTGTACGGTGCAGGTGAACCTGGACTTCAGCTCCGAAGCGGACATGGTGCAAAAGATGCGTGTGGCTTTGGCCCTGCAGCCCGTGGCGACTGCGCTGTTCGCCAATTCACCTTTTTTCGAAGGCCAACCAAATGGGCACAAGAGCTGGCGCAGCCGCGTGTGGCGGGACTTGGACGCCGATCGGACGGGTATGCTGCCCTTTGTGTTTGACGAGGGTTTTGGCTTCGAAGCCTGGGCGGAATATGCGCTCGATGTGCCAATGTACTTCGTCTATCGGAACGGCAAGTATATCAACGCGCTCGGCATGTCGTTCCGCGACTTCATGAACGGCGAACTGCCTGCGCTGCCGGGCGAGACGCCAACCCTTAGCGATTGGGCGGACCATCTCACGACCATCTTCCCCGAAGCGCGCGTAAAGAAGTTTATCGAAATGCGCGGCGCGGATGGGGGTCCATGGCGCCGCCTATGCGCCTTGCCCGCTTTCTGGGTCGGGCTGATGTATGATCAGGGTGCCCTTGATGCTGCTTGGGATTTGGTTAAGGGGTGGAGCCCCGCACAGCGAGATGCGTTACGGATTGCGGCCAGCGTGGATGGCTTGCACGCTAAGGTCGACGGCATCGATATGCATGCGTTGGCACAAGAAGTTGTCGCCCTGTCAGAAGCTGGACTGAAGGCGCGTGCGCGGCCCGGTGCCGGCGGCATGGTGCCGGACGAAACGCATTTCCTGAATGCACTGAAGGAAAGCCTTGAGACCGGTAAGGTGCCAGCGGATGAGCTGTTGGATCACTACAATGGGGACTGGAACGGCGATCTCACCCGAATTTATTCCGGGTACAGTTACTAGTCGATGTTAGTATGCGCGCAGTATCGGCTGGTACCCAGAGCGACCCCCGCTTCTGGAGAACCGGTTGAAAGTCCAGAGATCAAATGCGCAGTACGTGTCCGGGGCGATCGAAAATATGGCAAAACGTGCGATCATACCCAAGTCGATGATAGGCCTCTATCGCGATTGGAAAATGGCGCCAGCATCCGAAATCGATGGTTTGTTGTTCCTCACTGGTTTCAATGGCATGGGCTCAGATGGTGTCGTGTCCGATGACGCCGCATCTCAAATCAACACAGCCTTCGATCAGATCTTTGAGGTTTTGGGCGAAACCGGACTAGACGCGCGCCATATTGTAGAGGTCACCAGCTATCATGTCGGCCTCAAGCAGCATCTTGCGACATTCAAAGAGATCTGGGCAAACAGACTGTGCGACCCCTATCCAGCTTGGACAGCCATCGAAGTCGTTGGTTTCGCGTCCGAAGGGGTACTGGTCGAGATGCGCGTGGTCGCTCATCGATAAGGGGCCAGCCGACGCCCTTTGAATATCGCTGCAACCAAGGCCGGTAGGATACAGATTGCGGCCAACAATGCCACGGGCGCAAAGCCGAAGGCGTCGAAAACTGGCCTGAATACAGATGTACCCAGAAACATGGCCGCGTATGTGACAGCGCTATACAGTCCAAGAATCGTCCCCCTTCGTTCCGGTGAAAGCGCCGTCAATTGGCCCACCAGAATATTGAGGCCAAGATGATTTGCTGCGCCCCAGAGGAAACATACCGCTAAAAGAAGCAATCCGGACCACGCCACCAGCGTGAGAACCACGTAAACGGACAGAAGGGCTGCGAAGACGAAAGGTGCCGATTTGATCGACCCGAACGTATCAATGAAGCGGTCGAGCGGAGCCACAAGACCGAAACCCAACCCATAACTGAGTGCCGCCAGCCCCGCGACCGTTGTCGACACGCCCAAATCTTGCGTCAGATGCGTTCCAAGAAATGCGTATAATCCATAAAACGCCGCCATATAGCACGCGACGGAGAACAGGATTGGTGGGAGGCCCGGGAGATTAATCACAGACAGTGGAGAGGCCGGCGCAACCTCCCTCGCTTCATCCGGCACATCAGAGGAAAACAGGACGAAGAGTATGATCAGCGCTGACGCGCTCATGGTCGCAAAAACCACGCGCCAGTGCAGAACATCGGCCAGAAACGCGGACAGACTGACCCCCAACACAAGGCTCAATGTCCAGCCTGTCAGTACCTTTCCCAGCGTTTCACTTTCGCGGCCCTGCGGCGCAAGCTCCGCCGCCAAGCCATAGATCGCTGGTAGGGCCAAGCCAGCGGCGAAACCGGCCAAGGCCTGTGAGGCCACCAAAACCTCAAGCGATGGTGCAGCGGCACTCATCCCGATCGCGAAGGCAAACGCCAAAAGAGCCCAAACCAATGCCCGCCGCAAACCCAGCTGATCTGCTTTTGGGGCGAGGATCAACGCGCTCAACGCGGTTCCTGCTCCGTAAACAGCCGAAGCCATCAGCACATCTGGTGCTGAATGGGCCGGAAACGACAGCGCAATGTCACGGGCGATCGGACTGATAACCAGAGAGTTTGATCCAACGATTCCGATGGCACACATCAGTAGCCAAACTGGGTTCATTTATTCCTCCGTCCAGTCCTTGCGAAATAGACGATATGCAAAAATTCTGATACCTTGTTCTGTGTTCAGCCAAAAAAAACGAATGGAGTTCGGAGAGCTATGAAAGACTCGCAGGGTTTGGATCAGATTGACCGAAAACTATTAGGGCTCCTCACTGAATCCGCAGAACTCAGCTACACCGATCTTGGCAATGCTGTTGGGCTTTCCGCTCCGGCAGTGCATGAGCGTGTAAAGCGATACAAAGCAAGCGGTCGCATCCAGCGGGTGGCCGCACAGCTTGACCCGGACATGACTGGAAAACGGTTTTTGGCGTTCATCCATGTAGATACGACGGGGTGGGGAAAGTCAGACGCACTCATGCAAATTGGAGATCTGCCAGAAGTCGAGGAAATACATTCCGTCACGGGCGATACCTGCTTGATATTAAAAGTCCGGATGGAAAGCACTCAGGCGATGGAAGCACTTTTGGCACGTCTCTACGCTTTGCCGGAAGTCATTTCCACAAAGAGCTATGTCGCGCTGTCAACCTATCTGGAGCGCCCGGTGCAGGCAGGGATATCTTCGCTTTGATCCCAAAAGATCTTCGTGCGCCACAAGTGTCTGAGAGCTGCGATCTAAAGCCGTTTCGCTTAGTGCGCTAGACACTCTTACCGCCCGATTTCTCTCCAATCTTCGGCTCGGTTCCTGCGCGCAAGCGGGCGATGTTCTCGCGATGACGCCAGAACACCAGGAGCGTCAGGACAACGCCCATGAGCAAGCCGGAAGATGCGCTTAGTACAAATGCAAAGATGGTGGAAAAGGAGGCGGCCATGATCGCCGCCAGGGAGGAAATTCGGCGCAGCGCCGCAAAAACAAGCCAGGTGGCGCAGCATGCGACCCCCACGGGCCAGGCAAAGGCCAGCCAAATACCCAGGAACGTTGCAACGCCCTTACCACCTTTGAAGCCGAGCCAAACCGGGAAACAGTGGCCAATGAAGGCGGCGAGTGCCGCCAGCTGAACTGCATCCTCAGCCGCAAACGCGCGGGCCAACAAGACAGCTAATGCACCTTTTCCACCGTCCAAAAGTAGGGTGAGTGCTGCTGCCGATTTACTGCCAGTCCGCAACACATTCGTGGCCCCGATGTTTCCCGACCCGATTTCGCGCAAATTGCCCAGCCCCATCAGCCGCGACAGGATCAGCCCAAATGGGATCGACCCAAGGAGATAGCCGATGGCCGCCCAAAGCAGCAAAGTGGTGGTGGGAGAGATCAGATCAGGCATTTACGGCCTTTCATAAACAGGCTGACCTGCCACATAAGTGGCCAGCACGCGGCCTTGCATACGCTGGCCGTCAAAGGGAGTGTTCTTCGTTTTTGAGTGTAGCGTTTGACGATCGAGTACAAAAGGAACGTCAGGATCAAAGAGCACGAGATCGGCTGGCGCACCGACACTCAACCGGCCTGCTGGTAGCCCAAGCCGCTTCGCGGGGTTCAATGCCATCGCCCGGAACAGTGTCGGAAGGTCCAGATGGCCCGCGTGGTAGAGGCGCATCGCGGCAGGCAGAAGTGTTTCAAGCGCCACGGCACCACTTGCGGCTTCTTCAAAGGGCAGCCGTTTGCTTTCCTCGTCTTGCGGCGTGTGCATAGAGGAGATGACGTCGATCAGGCCGGACGAAACGGCGTCTACCACTGCTAAACGGTCGTCCTCGGCGCGCAGCGGCGGTTTTACCTTGAAGAACGTGCGGTAGTCGGCCACGTCCAATTCGTTCAGCGTGAGATGGTGGATGGAGACACCGGCAGTGATATCGAACCCGTTGCCTTTGGCCCGCTCCAACGCAGGCAGTGCGCGGGCGGTGGTGATCTGATCGGCATGATACCGTGCGCCGGTCATCTCGATAAGGGCGATATCGCGGTCCAGTCCCATACGCTCCGCCATTGGTGACACGGCTGGGAGTCCGCGCAGCGAAGCGAATTTTCCCGAGGTCGCTGCGGCGCCTGCGGACAAGCCGGGTTCCTGCGGGTGGGCGATAACAAGCGCGCCGCAAGACCGGGCATAAGTCAGCGCGCGCGCAAACACTTTGGTATCACGGACGACGTGATCGCAATCGGTGAACGCCACCGCGCCTGCATCCATCAGGAAGCCGATTTCGGTCATTTCACGCCCGGCGCGGCCTTTGGTCAGTGCAGCCATGGGCAAGACATTAACCGGGGCCGCCTCGTTGGCACGACGTCGCACGAATTCCAGCGTCTCAGGCGTGTCTGTCGCCGGCGTCGTGTCCGGCCGGGTGATCATTGTCGTCACGCCGCCAGCGGCTGCGGCAAGACCGGCAGAGCGATAGCTTTCCTTGTGACGCTCTCCGGGTTCGCAGACTTTGACGCCAATATCCACAATGCCGGGGGCAAGGTATTTCGACCGGCAGTCGATGACAGTGTCGCCCTCGGCCACTTCGGTTGGTCCGTTGCCAGAAGCCTCGATGATACCGGACTTTACACGCAACCACCCTGGGGTGATCGTGCCAGTCTCGGGATTTACGAGCTGGGCATTTTCAAAAAGCGTCGTGATCATCGCCAACTGCTCCTTATCCCGCGATCCAAACCATGATGCCGACGAAAGCGAACATCACAATCAGCGCGATCATGGCCACTCGGCCGGACATCTTGGGATCTGGTTTGGGGTTCTGCACTCACAGCGCTCCCTTTATCTTGGCGATGGTGCTTTCGGGATCGGATTGGTATTTGATCAGGTGTTTGTCACCCGTGTGGGTCACGATTTGGACATAGCCAAACAGCCCCCGCACCTCAGCTATGTTTGACAACGCGATGCGCCGCTCCAGCGGGCCGGTCAAATGATCGTCCTTTATTTCCCAAACCGCAGCCAATTCTTCCGAGGCCATGTACCAGCCGCGCAAAGCAATGGCCGCAAGGCCCGCAACGGCGCCGGTCCAGACATGGGGGTTATCCATGATCCACAAGATCAGCATTGCGCCTCCCATTCCGATTGCAGCCATCCAGGTGTGGCTCCGGATATAGGTGGCCCGATCAGGCGTTATGCGTGTTGGCTGGGTCATGTCACGAGGATCCAGATCACCGCGGCAACGGCTAAGACAAGGGCGGCAATCACCGCACTTCCCATGCGTTGAGCCCGATTGGCTTCGGCTTTCTGGGTAACCACGGGAGCAGAATGCGGCTTGGCAGCCTCCGACGGGATGTTACCGGTGGAAGACCAGTCAGTTCCAGGCTGATCAAAGCTAGCGATATGGGTGAGGCTCGCTGTTTCACCCAAAGCAAAGGCTTGGCCTCGGAAGGCCTGCGAGTTCAGCAAAAGTGCGTAACCTTCGAGCGCATCGAGACGGCGTTTGTCTGATGCGACCGCATCGGCGGCAACATCCAACCCCTCGGTCAAATACCCGCTGAGGCCAAGACCCTGGAGGTCTTCCAAGGGAACCAACTCGGCCCCCTTCGGGTCAAGACCGTTTGCTCCTGTCAGATCGGTGAGAAGGGCCGGGTCGGGTTGCAAACGATCCGCGCCAGTATCAGGAGGAGCAAAGCGCTGGGCAACTGCAGCTTCGGATTGATTTACCGCAAAAACGTGAAGCCGTCCGCGTTCATGAGGCTCAACCCGCATCAGGCGGCGTCCCCGGCGCGAGCAGCACGCAGATTCTGGGCCAACAGGTCCATTGCAGCCATCCGGACCGCTACGCCCATTTCTACCTGCTCCTGAATAACCGAGCGGTTGATATCGTCGGCGATCTCTCCATCGATCTCGACACCGCGGTTCATCGGGCCCGGATGCATAACGATTGCATCCTCCTTCGCGTTCGCGAGTTTTTCCGCGTCGAGCCCATAACGATAGAAGTATTCTCGCTCGGATGGAATAAACCCGCCATCCATCCGCTCTTTTTGAAGGCGCAGCATCATCACGACATCAACGTCTTTGAGCCCTTCTGTCATGTCATCGTAGACCTCGACGCCGAATTCGCCGATCTGCGCCGGCATGAGCGTTGGTGGTCCAATGAGCCGGATCCGGCTTTCCATTTTGCCAAGCAAAAGGATGTTCGATCGTGCGACACGGGAATGCGCGATATCTCCACAAATCGCGATGTTCAGCCGGTGCAAACGGCCTTTCTCCCTGCGGATGGTTAACGCGTCTAGAAGGGCTTGAGTGGGATGTTCGTGCCTCCCATCACCGGCATTCAGCACGGCGCAGTTGACCTTTTGAGCCAGCAGATCCACGGCGCCGGAGTTTGGGTGACGGACAACCAACAGGTCTGGATGCATGGCATTCAACGTCAACGCTGTATCAATCAGCGTCTCTCCCTTTTTTAGGGAGGAGGCCTGCATCGCCATAGTCATCACATCCGCGCCTAGGCGTTTGCCTGCCAGTTCGAAACTGGCCTGTGTACGGGTGGACGCCTCAAAGAACATATTGATCTGGGTGAGGCCAGACAGAGCTTCGGAATGCTTGTTGGATTGCCGATTGAAATCGACGTAGCTGTCGGCGAGGTCCAGGACAGATTGAATATCGGGAGGGCTAAGCGGTTCGATCCCCAGAAGGTGACGATGCGCGAAGGACATGTACAAGTGCTCTCCCGTGCCGGTTTCTGCCTTATAGGAAGCGTTTGAGAAACGGGCAAGCGGGGTTTCTGTCGCGCGAAGAGGGAGATAGTTTCGGCGCATGGAATCAGCAACCGATCCTTATATGACCCGCCAGGCATTGGAGTGGCTGATAGAGCTGGGTGCGGATGAGGCCATCGGGGATGCCCCGGTGGACCGCTATACGCTGGCCGAAAAGCAAAAGCCGGACTCTTCGAAAAAGACTGCGATTGTGGAACCGGTGGCATCTCCGGTCGACGACATTGATCCCGTGGCCGCCGCACGCGATGCTGCCAACAGCGCCGCGGATCTGGAAGGGTTGAAGGCGGCATTGGGCGCGTTTGAGCATTGCGAGCTCAAGCGCGGCGCGCGCAATCTGGTCTTTGCTGACGGAACCCCCGGTGCGCGGGTGATGATCATCGGCGAGGCCCCTGGCCGGGACGAAGATCGCGAGGGGCGACCGTTCGTCGGTCGGGCAGGACAGCTTCTGGACCGCATGTTGGCCGCGATTGATCTCAATCGCGAGAGCTCAGTCTATATCACCAACGTGCTCCCATGGCGGCCACCGCAAAACCGTGATCCCAAACCGGACGAGATCGCCATGATGCAGCCCTTTCTGCGCCGTCATGTCGAACTGGCCGCTCCGGATGTCCTTGTGGTCATGGGCAACATCAGCTGTCAGGCCGTACTGGGCAAGCGCGGGATTACTCGTTTGCGCGGGCAGTGGGCGGAAGCGTTCGAAAAACCGGTTTTGCCAATGTTTCACCCGGCTTACTTGCTGCGCCAACCCGCGATGAAGCGAGAAACCTGGGCGGATCTTTTGGAATTGAAGGCGCGTCTGACCCCATGATTGATCCTGTTGTTCTTTTGGCATTCATTCCGGCGGCGCTCGCATTAAACCTGACGCCTGGGGCGGACATGATGTTTTGTCTGGGGCAGGGGTTGCGGGCCGGATCGCGACCCGCCATTGCGGCCAGTGCCAGTGCCGGTGTCGCCGCCGGGGGAATGGTGCATGTCACCCTTGCCGGGCTTGGTCTAAGCGCCGTCGTCGCCGCGATACCTTGGGCTTTCGACGTGATACGCTGGGTGGGTGTGGCCTATCTTCTCTATCTTGCATGGGGCGCCTTTCGGAATGGTGCTGTAGCGGCGGGGACAGAAGGGGTTCAGACGGCCAAAGCTTTCCAGTCAGGGCTTTATGTAAACCTTACCAATCCCAAGGTGATCCTGTTCGTTCTGGCCTTTATCCCTCAATTTGTTGACCCGATGGCCGGGCCGGTCTTACTACAGTTCCTCATTTTTGGCGCGATCATTGGCTTGGGTGGTTTCCTTATCAACGGAGCCGTCGGGGTCTTTGCAGGTGGTGCTGGGCGCCTACTTACGGGCTCGCCGAAGGTCGGTCGGGTGCTCGGGTATGTGAGTGGAACGATCTTTGCCGGTCTCGCAGTCCGATTGGCAGTTTTGGAGAGTGGATAATGTCACGAATTGACGAAAGCATGGAGTTTATTCCGATCCGGATCGCAGTTCTGACAGTATCCGATACGCGCGATCTGGCAGAAGATCGGTCTGGTCAGGTTCTGGTTGATCGCATCGAAAAGGCAGGCCATGTCCTGGCAGCGCGCATGATCTTGCGCGATGAGCGGGAGGAGATTGCAGATCAATTGCGTAGATGGGCGGCGGATCCCCAGATCGACGTGGTGATTTCAACTGGAGGAACCGGACTGACGGGTCGCGATGTCACGGTCGAGGCGCATCGTGACGTGTATGAAAAGGAAATTGATGCCTTTGGCACCGTCTTCACCATCGTTTCGATGAAGAAAATCGGAACCTCTGCCGTGCAATCTCGCGCGACGGGCGGGGTCGCCGACGGCACCTATATGTTTGCGCTTCCTGGTAGTCCCGGAGCTTGTAAAGACGCATGGGATGAAATCCTAGAATATCAGCTCGATTACCGGCATAGGCCCTGCAATTTCGTCGAGATTCTGCCGCGCTTGGATGAACATCACCGGCGCAAATAGAAAAATTTCGACGGAAGCCGCACACAAAGACGTTAAGGTCTTTGAGTCTTGGTATTTTTCTGGCTCTCGCTACGTTAATAGAACCGCCAAGCCGGTGGAGTGAATTTGTATGCGCTTTTTGCGTCAAAGCCTTGTTGGATTGTTTCTGGCAGCCCTGACCCTGGGTTTGTTGGCCTATGCGGCGCAGTTGATTGGTGGCGCCGTACAAGAACGCATGTCTGATGAACGAGCGGCACCGCCGGCGCGGGAACGTGTTTTCGCAGTCAGCGTGACCCAAGCTGTACCGGGGCGCGAGACGCCTGTTTTGCAAACCTTTGGCGAGGTGCAAAGCCGCCGTACGCTGGAACTGCGTAGTGCCGTTGGCGGGCGGATCGTGCAATTAGCGTCCGAATTCACCGAAGGGGGTGTTGTGCGCGCCGGGCAACTTCTGGTGCAGATTGACCCAGCTAAACCGCAGGCGGCATTGGACAGTGCCACAAGCGATCTACGTGATGCTCAAGCGGAGGTGCGCGATGCAGATCGCTCATTGATCCTGGCACGGGACGAGGTGTCGGCTGCGCAGGAACAGGCGGAGCTTCGGGAGCGCGCCTTTGCGCGTCAAAAAGATCTGGGCGCGCGTGGAGTTGGGACTTTGGCCGCGATCGAAGCGGCTGAACTCGCAGCGGCGCAGGCGCGCCAATCAGTGTTGTCGCGCCGGATTGCGCTGGCGCAAGCCGAGGCGCGGGTCGATCAGGCTGCCACGCGATTGTCGCGGGCCGAGATTGCTTTGGCGCAGGCCGAACTGGATTTGGCAGATACCGAGATTTATGCGGCATTCGACGGTACGTTGAGCAACGTGAACCTTGTTGAGGGTCGCCTTGTCGCACCAAATGAACAACTGGCCGAACTTGTTGACCCCACTGAACTTGAAGCGGCGTTTCGCGTGTCTACCAGCCAATATGCGCGTTTGCTGGACGCTGGCGGGACACTTATCCCAGCACCGGTGACGATCACGATTGAAGGTGCCGGTACGCAACTCTCGGCCCAGGGCATCGTTAGTCGGGACAGTGCAGGTGCCGGCGACATGCAAACCGGGCGCTTGATTTATGCCACGTTGGACGAAACACACGGATTTAAGCCCGGCGATTTTGTGATTGTTCGTGTCACCGAGCCGCCTGTCGATCAAGTCGTTCGATTGCCCGCGTCCGCATATGATGCTGACGGAACGGTACTGGTTCTGTCTGGTGATGAACGGCTTGAAGCACTGCCAGTAGTTTTGGTGCGGAGGCAAGGTGACGATGTGCTCGTACGCGGGGCAGGTTTAGCAGGCCGCGAAGTGGTGCGAGCGCGCACACCTTTGTTGGGGCCAGGTATTCAAGTACGTCCGCTGCGAGGAGAAGCCGTCGTCCCAGAAGAAAGGGCGATGCTTGAACTGGACGCGGAGCGCCGGGCACGCCTGGTCGCTTTTGTCGAGGGCAACACGCGGCTGCCGGAAGCGGCAAAGACCCGGATCCTGAATCAGCTGGCCCAGGAACAGGTCCCGGCACAGATGGTTGAACGAATCGAATCCCGGATGGGAGGTTAGGTCCCATGCCCCGCGAGATTCCACGAGCCGCGGGCGGGATGCTGTCCTACTTCACGCGCCACCGCACGGTCGCGAATTTGTTGCTGATCGTTTTGCTGGTGTTGGGATTGGCCACCATTCCCAATATGCGGGCACAGTTCTTCCCCGATGTCATTGTCGACAACGTGACCGTCAATGTTGAATGGGAAGGCGCAGGGCCCGAAGACGTTGACGGAGCGATCGTTCAAACGTTAGAGCCCACGCTTTTGGCGGTGGACGGGGTCGAAAGCTCATCTTCATTGTCTCGCGAAGGGCAGGCCACCATCACCTTGGACTTTGAGCCCGGCTGGGACATGGCGCGCGCCGCCGACGATGTTCAGTCGGCAGTCGATGCGATCACCACTCTTCCCGATGAGGCTGAAGAACCACGTGTTCGGCGCGGGGCCTGGCGTGATCGAGTGACCGATCTTGTGATTACCGGGCCTGTGGAGCCCGAACAACTGTCGCTTTATGCTGACGAAATGGTCGTGCGCCTTTTTGCCGTGGGCGTTACCCGAACGACCATTCGCGGGATCGCCGCACCGGAAACCTTGATTGAGGTCCCTTCCGCAAAGTTAATCGAACATGACGTGTCTATGACGCAGATTGCCGAAGCCATCGCGGCGGAGGTCGATGCGGACCCGGCAGGCGATGTGTCCGGTGCGAATGCGCGTGTCCGCACGGGAGTCGAAAAGCGTACTCCCGATGCAATTGCAGGCATTGTACTACGTTCGAACCCGGATGGGTCCAAGCTAACCGTAGGGGATGTCGCGCGGATCCGTGTCGAAGGCCCTGATCGAGAGCGCGCTTACTATGTAGGCGAGGATTCCGCTCTTTCGATCCGCGTTGACAGATCCGACCAGGGTGATGCCATCGGTATTCAACGCACCGTCGAAGAAGTGGCCGAGCAGATGCAGGCCAGCTTGCCGCAGGGTGTCACCGTCGAGCTGATCCGCACCCGGGCCGAGGCCATTTCAGGCCGATTGAACATCCTGTTGGACAACGGACTGGTGGGTCTTGGACTAGTCCTGGCCCTCCTGTTTCTTTTCCTAAACGCACGTACGGCTTTTTGGGTGGCTGCTGGGATCCCGGCGGCGATGTGTGCCGCGATTGCCCTGATGTATGCAGGCGGTTTGACGATCAACATGGTCAGCCTTTTCGGGCTGATCATTACCCTTGGTATCGTCGTTGATGATGCCATCGTTGTCGGGGAACACGCCGATTACCGCTATCGTGTCTTGGGTGAACATCCGTATCAGGCTGCCGAAAATGCCGCCCGGCGCATGGCGATGCCTGTCTTTGCGGCCACACTGACCACGATCATCGCCTTCTTTGGGCTTGTGGCCATTGGTGGCCGGTTTGGTGATCTTATCCGCGATATCCCGTTCACCGTAATTGCGGTTCTTGCCGCCTCATTGGTTGAGTGTTTCTTGATCCTGCCGCATCACATGGCACATGCCTTGATGAAGGCAGAGGACGAACGCTGGTATGATGTGCCCAGCCGTGTCGTGAACGCGGGGTTCCGCTGGATGCGCGACACTCTGTTCCGTCCCTTAGTGCGTTGGGTGATCCATCTTCGCTACGTGGTGGTAGCTACCGTGATCGTCATCCTGGCAAGCCAGATTGCCGTGTTTATTCGTGGCGATGTTCAATGGCGGTTCTTCAACGCGCCGGAACGCGGTTCTATTACAGGCAATTTCGCCATGGCCGAAGGAGCCACGCGTGCCGACAGTCTGGCAATGATGCAAGAGCTGCAACGCGCCACAGAAGAGTTGGGTGCGCAATACGCGGCGGAACATGGAACGAACCCGATCGATTACGTGATCGCCGAGATCGGTGGCAACGCGGGACGCGGTCTGGGAGGCGTCGAAGCAAAGGACAGGGATCTGCTGGGTGGCATTTCGATTGAACTGATCGATGCGGATTTGCGACCATATTCCAGCTTTGCCTTTGTGGCGGACCTGCAAGACGCCGTGCGTCGCCACCCTCTCGTGGAAACCGTAAGTTTCCGCGGTTGGCGGTCGGGTCCCGGTGGTGACGCGTTGGATGTTCAGTTCTATGGCGCCGAGGTTGATACCTTGAAGGCGGCAAGCCAGGATCTGCAAGCGGCGCTGCTACGTTATCCGGAAGTGTCTGCCGTTGAGGACAATCTGGCCTATGACAAGGAAGAATTGATCCTCGATCTTACGGCCCAGGGGCAGGCTTTGGGCTTTACGATCGACACGTTAGGCCGGGCATTACGCGCCCGCCTAAACGGGTTGGAAGCTGCGACCTATCCTGATGGCCCGCGCAGCGCGTCGATCCGGGTGGAATTGCCGACAGGCGAATTGACCGCTGATTTTCTTGAACGCACGCAAATGCGCACGCCCGACGGCAACTATGTTCCTCTTGCCGATTTGGTGACAGTAGAACAGCGCACCGGATTTTCGACTGTCCGGCGTGAGAATGGCATTAGGTTGATATCGGTTTCTGGTGACATCTCTGAGGACGATCCTGCCCGTGCGGAAGAAATTGTGCAGGTTTTGGAAAACGAGATCCTTCCCACGATTGCGAGCGAACGGCAGGTGGAATGGCGGTTGTCCGGGCTGAGCGAGGATGAAGACGAGTTTCTGTCCGACGCGTTGACGGGTCTCATCTTGTGTCTGACTGGGATTTACCTTGTCCTGGCTTGGGTGTTTTCCAGCTGGACACGTCCTATGGTGGTCATGGCAATCATTCCATTCGGCCTTGTCGGCACAATCTACGGCCACGCCGTTTGGGATGTCCCGCTCAGTATGTTCACGGTCGTCGGCCTTTTGGGTATGACTGGGATCATCATCAACGATTCAATCGTGTTGGTGACGACAATTGACGACTATGCCAAAGATCGTGGTCTGATCCCGTCTATCATCGATGCCACAGCAGACAGGTTACGCCCGGTCTTGCTGACCACGCTAACCACAGTGCTGGGTCTAACCCCTTTGTTGTACGAGACGTCACAGCAAGCTCAGTTTCTCAAACCCACGGTAATTACCTTAGTCTTCGGGCTGGGCTTTGGAATGGTGTTGGTTTTGCTGATCGTTCCGTCTTTGGTCGCCATGCAGGCGGACGTCTCGCGCCATCTGACCGCGTTCCGAAGGGCTTTGCAGAGCCCAAATCGATCGGTACGTGGCGTCATTGGCGTAACGGCTATGGGCGTCCTGGCTTGGTTTGCGGCAACGCTTGGCACGGCATTGGCCCTTGGTGCGATGCCAGATGAGTTGGTGGCGCTATTGCCCTTTGCTGACACAGACCCCGTATTGCGCGGTGCGTTCATGGCATTCGTTTTGGGCTCTGGCGCACTTGTGGTCGCCGTGTATGTGCTGGTGTTGTTAGGCGCACTTTTCAACACCCGGGCCGCGGCCAAGGGCTGATTAAGGACGTGTCTGTTTCTTTTCTAAACAACGTTGTTTTGGTTGATTGGCGCTGAAGCCGCTGATGATCGGCTAGCCGGCGCTGCAGCCCCGAATGTCAACTGCGTGCTTGCTTCCCAAAATTGTGAAGCGCAAAGCAGACCGATCCAAAGCAAAGCTGCGCGCGGATCCGTGCATCAAATCCGACGTTGCAACCAAGGTATCACCACGGCGTTCAACCTTGGTTTCAGACACCCAAACCTGCGGGTTACCCGCTTCGGTGATTGTGTATTCCGATCCGCCTGCATGCGGCATGCGAATATGGGCCTCTACCCTCAACCCGTCATCGGTGGGCGAGATAACACATTTTGCCGAGGTAACACCTGCTTCTTTCGCGCTGAACGGCCGGTTGGACCGAGCGGCAAGAATAGCTGGATGCGTCGGAGCGTTGGGGTCCAATACGTGATCAAATTTCACCGTGCTCGGAATGCACACGTCCTTGCACACGCCTATTTCAACCTTGCCCTTCAGACGTACAGCCTGGCCAGGCGTCGCGGGTCGGACGTCGATTGGCAAAACCAATTCGCGCTCATAGCCTACGGACCGCATGCCGTTTTGATCAAAAACATCCGGTGTGGGCCAAGTAATCTGGGTCGCTTCTACATTGCGGGACCCACGCCATGAAAACTCAGGCGGAATGCCTGCATCCCCCGGCGCGCGCCAATAGGTCTTCCACCCATCCGCAAGCACAAACCGGATCGCCGTGCGATACATACCGCTGTCAGTTGTGCCGCCATCTAGGACTTCGATGCGCACAACATCGTCGATCCAGCTCTGTGCAGATGCCGGAACAGCGATCAAAGCAGCTAATGCCGCGGGGAAGAGTTTAAACCATTTCATCCTCTTCAGATGGCGTAGCGGCGAAGAAATGCCAAGTCACGTTCCGGTTAAGGTTTGTTACGCGGACCTGATTGTGCGTCTTTTTTGCAAAAGCTTGCTAAACTGGTGGTATCGACCGGTTAAACTTGAAACCGACCTCTTCAACGGTCAACTTAGGGCTTCGACGTGCTGTGTTTCTGAATGGATTATCATGAATCTGACCGGAAAACTCTTGATCGCGATGCCGGGAATGGGCGATCCGCGTTTTGAAAGCGCGGTCGTATTTCTGTGCACGCATTCTGATGAGGGGGCGATGGGCTTGATCGTGAACAAACCCTCATCTGATGTCACCCTGTCAGAATTACTGGAACAGCTAGAAATCACGCCTCAATCAACGGGCCTGAAACGCCCCGTCCATTTTGGTGGCCCTGTAGAAGGTGGACGCGGATTTGTTTTGCACGGATGTGATTACGGGTCCCAGATACACACATTGCAGGTTACAGAAGACATCGGAATGACGGCAACAATCGACGTGCTCGAAGATATCGGGCGGGGGGCAGGGCCCGCTAAGGCTCTGATGATGCTAGGGTATGCCGGTTGGGGGGCTGGGCAACTGGAAGGTGAGATTGCGCGGAATGGGTGGCTGACGACCGATGCAACCGCGGAGTTGCTGTTCGACACACCTGATATCAAGAAATGGGGCGCCGCTCTCAAAACCCTTGGTATCGAACCGGTCATGCTGTCGGGCAGTGCGGGGCGCGCCTGAAGCGTTGCCCGGTCGGTAGTTTTACGATGGCTTTGGCGCCGCGGCGCGTTTCAAACGATCGTTAATCGCACGCCCCAATCCCGTGTTTGGAATGGGCGCGACTGCAATTGGCTTACCCTTTTCATCTAGGGTGTGTAGGCACGCAAAAAGCTGTGCTGCCGCCTCGGCCAGGTCGCCTGATGCAGACAGCGTCAGATCGCCCGCTTGGGCGCCAAATCCAAGATAAAGCTCGCCCGGTTGCGGGACCTCGGCGTTCAGACGGACCGCTGATTGAGGCGCGTAGTGCGATTGCAGTTGACCGGGCGCGTTGATCTTTGAACCGTCCTGCCAACGTTTCAGAGGACAGTTGAGCGCTGCTTCGATCGCCTCTGCTGGTAAGCCGCCAGGGCGCAAAAGGACGGGCTCGCCGTCCTCGAAACTAACGATTGTGGATTCAAGACCCACTTTGCAGGGCCCGGCGTCTATGACCGCATCAATCCGCCCTGAGAGGCCCGAAAAGACATGCCCAGCCGTTGTTGGACTGATACGCCCGGACGGGTTGGCCGACGGCGCTGCGATCGGACCATCCAATGCGCGCAAGAGGCCCTGAGCCACTGGGTGATCCGGCATGCGCAAACCAACACTTGGAAGTCCTGATGTGACCAATTCGCTCAAACCATGGTTCTTCACCAGGGGTACAACAAGGGTGAGAGGACCGGGCCAGAACGCCTGCACCAGTCTTTCCGCATCGCCAGAGATATCTGCATGCTGACGCGCGTGATCCAAATCCGCGACATGCACGATCAGGGGATTAAAGCTGGGCCGGTTCTTGGCCGCGAAGATATCTGCAACCGCGCGGCCCTGGCGCGCGTCTGCACCCAAACCGTACACGGTCTCGGTTGGAAACGAGACCAAGCCGCCCTTTTCGAGAAGCCGCGCAGCGCGTTCAAGGTCCTGAGCACTGGCACTGAGAATTTGCGTTTCGCGTGGTTGCATCGGAACTGTGGCCTCGTGACGCCGCGTTTTGGTTGCAAGGACCTGCAAGGCCGGATTGGTATGCAGGAAACACTGCTTTTAGCGAGGGTGCGCGCCGAGGGGAAGCCGATGCTGTCTGCACCCCGCCCCATTAGTCTAAGAGGTAAAGTTATGCCCTATCGCGCCCCGGTTTCAGAGTTTGAGTTCATTTTCAAAAACGTTGTCGGATTTGAGCAAGTCGCGCGGACCGAACGGTTTGCCGATGCAAGTTCGGAGACTGTGACAGCAATTCTGACCGAAGCTGGCAAGATGAGCGAAGAAGTCATCGCGCCCTTGCAACGATCTGGGGACGTAAACCCTGCGCGCCTGGAAAACGGCGTCGTGCGCACCTCACCGGGATTTGCCGACGGCTGGAAGGCAATCGCGGAAGGCGGCTGGGTTGGTATTTCTGGGGATCCGGAATTTGGTGGTATGGGTTTGCCGCTCACCTTGGCCACTGCGGTAAATGACATGTTGAGCAGTGCCTGCGTGTCGCTTCAATTGGCACCGCTGATGAGCCAGGGACAAATCGAAGCGTTAGAACACCACGCGAGCGACGCAATCAAGGAACTCTACCTACCCAAGCTGATCAGCGGGGAATGGACAGGGACTATGAATTTGACCGAGCCGCAGGCGGGGTCTGACGTGGGCGCGCTCAGCACCAAGGCTGAAGCTCAGGACGATGGGACCTATGCGATCACGGGGCAAAAGATCTATATCAGCTGGGGCGATCATGACGTTGCCGACAACGTCTGCCACCTGGTTTTGGCCCGTATTCCGGGTGCCCCAGAGGGCACGAAAGGCATCAGCCTCTTTCTGGTGCCCAAGCGATTGCCGGATGAGGCCGGAAACGCCGGTGTTGCAAACAGCCTGAAAGTTGTCAGCCTTGAACACAAGCTGGGACTCCATGGTTCGCCGACTGCCGTGATGCAATATGACGGTGCCACCGGTTGGATTGTGGGGCCGGAAAACGGCGGTATGGCGGCTATGTTCACAATGATGAACAACGCTCGTCTGGGTGTTGGCACGCAGGGTATCGGAGTTGCCGAAGGTGCCTACCAGAATGCGTTGCAATACGCGTTGGATCGAAAGCAGGGCCGCAGTTATCACGGCTACACGATCGCGGCACATGCCGATGTTCGCCGGATGCTGACAACGATGAAGGCGGATGTCTTTGCCGCAAGGTCGATTGCTTTGGCGTGCGCCGTCGCGATCGACATGGAAACGGCAACCGATGACGCGGATTGGCGCGCGCGTGCGGCGTTCCTGACCCCGATTGCCAAAGCGTTTGGCACCGACATTGGGAACGAAGTGGCGAACACCGGCATTCAGGTGCACGGCGGCATGGGCTTCATCGAAGAAACCGGGGCCGCACAGTTTGCTCGCGATGTTCGAGTGACGACGATTTACGAAGGTACAAACGGCATCCAAGCGATGGACCTCGTTGCGCGCAAGATGTCCGACGGTGGTGAAATGGCCACCAAACTTTTGGACGAAATCGAAGCACAAGCAGAACTGGTTCGTGCCAAAAGCCCTGAACTCGCCGATCTCGCTGAAAGCGTTTGGCAGGCCACGGAATCCTTGCGCGAAGCCACAGAGTGGTTGGTGGCGCAAGACGATGTGACGGATCGGTTTGCTGGCGCGGTACCCTATCTGCGCGCCTTCGCGCGCGTGCTGGGTGGGCATTTCCATTTGTCGGCAGCAATGACCGAACCGACTGGTCCGCGCGCGGCTTTGGCGCGGTTCTATGTCACGCGTCTTTTGCCGGAACATGCCTCGCTGCTCACGCATGCTCAATCTGGCTCTGCTGATCTTTACGCCTTGAGCTTGGATGACCTCGCGGCGTAAACCGCGTGGGACTCAGTGAAAGGACGGGTAACGTGGACGGATCTCATTCAGGCCTGCGGTACCCGTGGGAAACTCCGCCGGAACGTGGTGAGGCCATCCAAGTGGCCGAGGGCGTTTTGTGGATGCGCTTGCCGCTTCCGATGAAGCTTGATCATGTCAATGTCTATGCCCTCGACGACGGCGATGGCTGGACGGTGATCGACACCGGTTTTGCATCCAAGCTTTCGCGCGAGATCTGGGCCGCACTTATGACAGGTCCCTTGGCCGAAAAGCCGGTCAAACGGGTGATCGTCACGCATCACCACCCGGATCATGTAGGTCTTGCGGGGTGGTTCCAGTCCGAACACGGGGCGGAATTGATCACAACACGCACGGCCTGGCTTTTCTCCAGGATGCTTATGCTGGACAAGCAAGATGCGCTACCTGAAGAGACGCTGGCCTTCTATCGCAGCGGCGGCATGGATCCTGAGATCTATGAGCAGCGCAAAGCGGATAAGCCCTTTAACTTCGCCGATGTGGTTGCCCCTATGCCGTTGGGTTACACGCGTATCAAGCAAGGTGACGTGATCCAGATGGGGGGACGCGACTGGGACGTGCATATGGGCAATGGCCACGCGCCGGAACACGCGACGTTCTGGAGTAGGGACGACAACCTGGTCATCGCGGGCGATCAAATCCTACCGTCGATCAGCCCAAATATCGGGGTTTATTCGACCGAGCCAATGGCCGACCCGGTCAGCGATTGGATCGAAGCATGTGAGCGCTTGTCACAACTGGCGCGCCCGGACCACCTTGTTCTTGGCGGGCATAAACTGCCGTTTACGGGCCTCCCCTTCCGCATGCGGCAGTTGATAGACAACCATCACGGCGCGCTTGATCGACTTTTGCAATCTCTCGATACCCCCAAAACGGCGGCCGACTGCTTCATGCCGATATTCAAACGCAAGATCGGCGCGTCCGAATATGGCTTGGCACTGGTCGAGGCAATTGCGCATGTCAGCCATCTGTATCAGGCTGGGCAGGTCACACGTACGCGCCGCGACGACGGGGCCTGGTTGTATCAGCAAAAGGGGTAACCCCTTGGATAACAAGATCAAGACCACTGCAGAAGCCACCGAGGAGGATATTCTTCCTCGTTTCTATGAGGTGCACACCTCGCCAGAAGAGCAAGAGGTCGTAGACCAGCTGCCCGATGGCATGACCACCTCTGTCGAGCACAAAAGTCCGGCGCGCTGGGCTTACGAACGACTGATTCTCTACATCCAGAATTTTGAAAAGCAGCTGGACAGCGAACATGAGGTGGCCATGGGCATGACCGGTGGCGAACTAGGTGTGCTACGGATCGAAGGCATGGGGTATTTCGACCCAGATATTGTCACGTTCTATGGTTCGGATGCATTAGGTGCGCGTACCCAATTGATTCAACATGTGACGCAGTTGAGTGTGATGCTGCGCGCATTGCCAAAACCTGTCGGGCAAGCCGAACCAGCGCGCATCGGATTTCGACTGGCAGCTGATTTAGAGAAAAACAGCGGAAACGGTTAAACCGTCTCCCGATCTGTAGCCTGCGCCCGATTGACGTCGTGACAGCATTTTGCTTATTCGGTAAGGAACAGCAGACACGCTGAACAGGGTAAAAACTATGGCAGATCATCAGCACGGCGAGATGGATATCTCGGTACAGGAAAAAACCTTCGCAGGGTTCATGGACTGGGTGAAATGGGCAACTATCGTCATCCTGGCGATCATCATCCTGATGGCGATCTTCATCACCTGACACGGGTCGTCAATTGAACGACGGTCATTGGAGGAATCATGCGTTTTGTATGCTTGATTGTAACTGCGTTTATGGTTCTGGCCGGATGCGCGGGGCCACAGACGATTGCCCCCGCCGAAGAGATTGCAGCCGTTTCTTACCGTAACGAAGGCCCCAGCGAGCTGACGCTGCTGACGATGGTCAATAACCGCTCGGATGCTGGGGCGCACACGGCGCTTGTGATCAGTGCCTCGGAACGGGTTATTTTTGATCCTGCAGGATCGTTCAAAGCCAAGGGCGTGCCAGAGCGGAACGATGTTCTTTTTGGAATTTCCCCTGCGGTCGAGCGGAGCTTTATCAGCGCACATTCTCGCAGCACCCATCGGGTTGTCGTTCAAAAGATCCAGGTCTCACCTCAGCAGGCGCAGATCGCGTATCAGCTGGCGTTGCAGTCCGGGCCCGTGCCGGGGATATATTGCGCGAACGCTACGTCACGTTTGCTGCAGCAAATCCCAGGGTTTGAGCAGATCCAGGTCACGTTCTATCCGGTCAATCTGAGTGAGCAGTTTGCGCAATTCCCCGGCGTACAGACCGAAGTTGTGCGCGAGGATGATGATCCATCCCTTGAGGTTGCTTTAAACGCACTGAATTAAGCGTTTAGCCTAACAAGTAAAGCAGACCGTAGAGCGTGACTGCACCGGCGCCTATGGCTGCAAAAACGTTGCGCGTGATGATACCCGCCGTGATCGTTGCTGCCGCAGCGGCAAGGCGGGCTGGGTCCAGTTCCCCATCTGTCGCAGCCGGCCAAAGCACGAGCGGGGCAACAAGCGCTGGCAAAATGGCTACCGCGGTGTAACGCAGATGGCGCAGCACCCATTCGGGCATAGCGCGATCACCGACAAGGCCTAGAAATACAAAACGCAAGGCAAAGCTGCCGATGCCGAGCCCGATGATGACGACCCATGTCGTGACCGGATCAAACCCAGTGCTCATGCCCACCTTCCCTGTGCCCGGAGCCACAATTCGACACGTGCGCCAGCCATCATACCAGCGAGACCGGCGACGATAAGGCCTAGATTGAAAGGCATGCCGTTCGCGATTATGGCCACGGCGATGGCCACGAGCGCAGCAACGACATGCGCAAGTGTGCGCATCATCGGTACGATCAAAGCCAGAAACGCAATCGGAACAGCGAAATCCAAAGCCCAGGCCTCAGGGATCTGGTTTCCAACCAGCGCACCCACAAGGGTAAAGACATACCACATCGGGCAGACCGGTGCGACAGTGCCAAAGAAATAGGCCACCCGTTGCGGTACGGTCAGTTTGGGTTTGTCTTCGAACTCTGCAATCGAACAGGCATAGGACTGATCAACCAGGAAGTAGGCGATGAAGACGCGCTGCCATAGGGGCGCTGGCCCCAAATAGGGTGTGAGAGAGGCGGAATACATCGCCATGCGCAAGTTCACGGCGAGAGCGGATGCCAACACAATAATCGTCGGTGCATTTTCTGTCATCAACTGCAATGCAGTCAGCTGCGCCGCTCCGGCAATCACAGCGACAGAAAATATCAACGTCTCGAACACGCTCATGCCGGCTTCGGTGGCGAGCACCCCAAAGATCATCGCAAACGGGGACACCACCAAGGTGAAAGGGGCGCCAACGCGGAACCCCTGCCAAAAGGCAGATTTCGTGGTGGTGGAGGGCATGAGATATCCTTAGATTGCTCCAAGCGAATACTTGCGTTCTGGGAGGGATGCAATTGGCCCAAGCCAAGGACACGACAGATTTTATCATCGCGCCGGATCCCGCTGCGCCGCGCCTCACTCGCGCCGTCGAAGGTGTTGACCAGAATGGTGCGGTCAGCTGTATCTCAGTCGTCGAAGAGCGGCCCTTGACGATCTTCCTGAATAGTCAGGAGATCGTTACGGCTATGACCATTGGGGATTACCCTGAATATCTGGCGCTTGGTTTCCTGCTGAACCAAGGCATGTTGCAACGTGATGAGACGATCACCGGCGTAGATTACGACGAGGATTTGGAAACCGTCGTAGTACGCACTGCATCGCAAACGACCTATGAAGACAAACTGAAGAAAAAGACCCGAACCAGCGGCTGCGCCGTTGGCACTGTGTTCGGTGACATGATGGAGGGGCTAGAGGGCGTGACTTTGCCAGCCACCTCCCTGCGCACGTCTTGGCTGTATGAGTTGGCGGCCAAGATCAATCGAACACCTTCGCTCTATCTCGAAGCAGGAGCGATCCACGGCACGGTGCTCTGTCGTCAGGATAGGCCGCTGGTCTATATGGAAGATGTTGGGCGGCATAATGCCGTCGACAAGATCGCGGGATGGATGCTGCGGAATGGCGTCGATCCATCGGATAAGGTGCTTTACACAACCGGGCGATTGACCTCTGAAATGGTGATCAAGACAGCGATGATGGGAATTCCAGCGCTGGCGTCGCGGTCCGGCTTCACAGCGTGGGGCGTGGAGATTGCTCGGGAGGTTGGGCTCACCTTGATCGGACGCATGCGCGGTCGTCGGTTTGTGTGCCTGAGCGGGGAAGAGCGATTAATCCGCGACGTCGACCCCTCGTCCGTCGCAGAGGAAGACAAAAAACATCGCCGGAAGAGTGCCGCAGAATGAAAGCAACGCTTGGGGTTATTCTGGCCGGTGGCCTGTCCCGGCGCATGGGGGGCGGGGATAAAGGGTTGTTGACGCTTGGCGGGCAAACGATCCTGGCTCGCGTCATTGACCGGTTGGAACCACAGGTGGCCGGTCTAGCGATCAACGCAAATGGCGATCCGACGCGGTTTGCATCCTATCAGGCGCCGGTCATTTCCGACAGCATTGATGGTTTCGTGGGCCCCCTGGCGGGTGTTCTCGCCGGGCTTGATTGGGCAGCGGAGCAGGGTGCGGACAGTATCGTTACGGCTGCTGCCGATACGCCGTTTTTCCCAGCCGACCTTGTACCGCAGCTGCAATTGGCCGGGGAAGGTATGACGCATCCGCTGGTACTTGCCGCGACACCGGATCCGGAGAAGGGACAGATCCGTCACCCGACCTTTGGATTGTGGCCAGTCGCCTTGCGCGATGATTTGCGCGCCGCGTTGACTGAGGGTTTACGAAAAGTGGTCTTATGGACGGACCAGCATGACGGGCGAGAGGCCGTGTTCCCTGTTGGCTCTATCGATCCGTTTTTTAATGTCAATACGCCGGAAGATCTGTCCTGCGCAGAGGAGATGCTATGAGACTATATGGCGTTGTGGGATGGAAAAACGCAGGCAAGACAGGGTTGATGGAGCGCTTGGTTTCCGAGATATCCGGTCGTGGCTTTAAGGTGTCGACCGTCAAACATGCGCATCACACCTTTGATGTAGATCACCCGGGCAAGGACAGTCACCGACACCGGGTTGCAGGTGCCACCGAGGTCCTGCTTGCCTCCCGCAATCGCTTTGCGTTGATGCACGAACTCAGGGACGAAGATGAGCCTACCTTGGAGCACCTTCTGACCAAACTGACCCCGGTCGATCTGGTGTTGATCGAAGGATACAAGCGTGACACCCATCCAAAGGTTGAGGCGCACCGGGCTGAGACAGGCAACCCATTGATTGCACCGGAAGATCCTACAATTCGTGCCGTGGCCAGCGACACACCACTTGCATTGGATCGCCCGGTTTTCGATCTGAACGACACGGTAGCCATCGCCGATTTCATTCTTGCCGAGGTCGGCTTGTGACAAGGTTCGATACCATCCTGATCGCCGATTGGTCGGCGGGCAAAAGGGCTCCAGCCAAACCGTCAAAGGACGCGATTTGGTTGGGCGTGGCCCGGGATGGTGTGACAGAAGAACCCGTTTATTGCCGCAGCCGTGCTGAGGCAGAAGACTGGATGGCGTCTTTTTTTCAAGACGAAATGGCCGCTGACCGTCGGGTGCTGGCGGGGTTTGATTTTCCTTTTGGCTATCCCGCCGGAGTTGCGGCCAAGGTAACTGGATCGGATAATCCACTCGCGCTTTGGGCCTGGTTGGCAGAGCGGATCGAGGACCAGCCTGACGGCGCGAACAATCGTTATGCAGTGGCGGAAGAATTGAACGCTCTGTTCGATGGGCCGGGTCCGTTCTGGGGCAAACCTTCGGAAGACAAATGGCCCGGCATTCCCTATCGCAAGGCGGGGATCTATTATGATCAAGTCGCAGAACGTCGTGCGTGCGATCTGATCGCTGGCGCGTCGTCGTCCTGTTTTCAATTGGCGTTCCCACCGACGGTTGGCGGGCAGATTCTCATGGGTCTGCCTACCCTGTGGCGGCTTCGGCAAATTAGCGGTGTCTCTGTTTGGCCATTTGATTCTTGGGAGGATGCACCCGTTGTCTTGGCTGAAATATGGCCAGGCTTGATTGAGCCCGCTGTGAAGGTGGCCAAGACCCAGGAAGGGGCCATAAGGGATCGCGACCAGGTTCGCTTGCTCTCGCGCGCCGTCTCTCGCCTCAACCCGACCGAACTCACCCTGATGATGACAGAGTTACCGGACGCAGCCCGCGAAGAGGCTTGGATCCTCGGGGCTGGACATAAGGATCGCTTGGTCGAATTGGCCGGGGATAATCTGGCCCCACCCCCCCTGCGCAATGATTGCTTTGCTTTGCCCGCGGGTGTCGATTGGACTCCGGTAGATGATGCGCTTGACCTCCTGAAAGCGCGTTTGACACCTGTGACAGGTGTTGAATCGGTCGCGGTCATAGACGCCTTGGGCCGGGTGCTGGCCGAGCCTGTCTTGGCAAAACGGTCCAACCCGCCTCAGCCCAATACGGCAGTTGATGGTTACGGATTCTCAGGCGGACGACCCGAAGGAGCTCATAAGCTGCCTTTAGTCGAGGGGCGCGCCGCGGCGGGGGTGCCGTTTACGGGCAAAGTTCCCGAAGATCATGCCATCCGGATTTTGACCGGGGCCGCTTTGCCCGATGGCGTCGATACTGTGATCCTAGAGGAAGACGTCACCACAGATGGAAAAGAGATCGCATTTCGCGGACCTTTGAAACAAGGAGCCAATACGCGCAAAGCTGGGGAGGATTTGACCGCGGGCGATCTGGCCGTTCCTCAAGGTCGGGTGTTGACCCCTGCGGATCTGGCCCTGATGTCGGCTGTTGGCATTTCCCAGGTGTCCGTGCGCGAGACATTGCGGGTTGCTGTGATCTCGACCGGGGATGAGTTGGTGGAACCTGGCGATGCCGCCGGACCAGGCCAGATCTTTGATGCAAACCGCCCAATGCTGCTGTCGATGATGGCGCGATTTGGCTTTGACGTGATCGATATGGGCCGGGTGCCCGATGATCGTGCGGCGTTGCGCAGCACACTCGATGCGGCTGCGGATCAAGCCGACGCTATCCTCACATCCGGCGGTGCATCAGCCGGCGATGAAGATCATGTATCCGCCCTTTTGAGAGAAGCAGGCGCGATGCAGGAATGGCGGATCGCGGTCAAGCCCGGACGACCTTTGGCGTTGGGCATGTGGGATGGCACACCAGTCTTCGGGTTGCCGGGCAACCCGGTGGCGGCAATGGTCTGCACGCTGGTTTTTGCCCGCCCGGCCATGGGACTTTTGTCCGGTCAGGAATGGATCACACCCCAAGGTTTTGAACTGCCCGCGGCATTTGAAAAGCGCAAGAAACCCGGGCGGCGCGAATACCTGCGCGCGCGGGTGCGCGATGGACGGGCGGAAGTGTTCAAATCGGAAGGGTCGGGGCGTATCAGCGGGTTAAGCTGGGCGGAGGGGTTGGTCGAGATCGAAGACGGCGCTCGAGAGATCAAACCCGGGGATCTGGTTCGGTTCATCCCCTATGGAAGCTTTGGCTTATAGGGTTAGGTTCGACCCGTCGAAACTTGCTCACATGGCGCGAGAAGGGGTTGATCACCCGTGTCGCCTGTTTGTGATCCAACGGCATTGGTAGGGGGCAAAGTCGAATGCGTCCCCGACAGGGTCGATTGTCTCGCCGGATAGGATATCGAACCAATCATCCCCTTCAATCAGGTTCAACGCGACGGGATCTACTGCAACTGTGTCAGCGCTCACGTTGTGCAAGGCAAAAATGGACTGATCCCGATCCAGGCTTTGTCGCCAGACGCCAAAAATCCTGTCATCGGTTTGAAGAGTGAACTGCGTTGCATTGGGGTGAAATGCCGGTTGTTTTGCGCGCAGCCCGATCCGCGTCTTTAGTGCGCCCAGAATAGTTGCGGTCACGCTGGCCGGGTCATCCAAAAGGCTTTGCAAAGCAGGATAATCCCAATGATGCCGGTTGATCGCCCGTTTCATTCCCGTCCGAGCAACCTTGTCGTGATCATTCGGAGTTGCGAGTAATGCGTGGATATAGAAAGCCGGGATGCCTTCCAGTGCCATGACAATGGTTTGTGACGTCAAAAAGCGGTCGATTTGTAGATCGTCGGGGCCATCAAACGTGCCTTTCATCGCCTCGAAATACGTGATGTTCAGTTCATAGACCGACTCGGAGCCAGAGAGCGCACGCATAGAGACATCGCCATCAAATGCCTGAGCAGCCTTAACCATCGCGTCAATCTGGTCCTGTGGCAGAATCCCTTCGGCGGGACGCATCCCGATGCCATCATGGCTGGCCGAGAAATTCAGATACGCACAGCCCAACTGCGCAGGCGGCATCGCCGCTTGCCATTTGCGCAGGTATTTGGCCGAGCCTGATAAAAGCGCATGCAAGATCAGAGGGGGCAGGGGGAAGTTGTAGACAACGTGCGCCTCGTTTCGGTTGCCGAAATAACTGAGGTTTTCGGCGCTGGGCACATTGGTTTCTGTCAGCAGGATCACTGGTTCGACGGTATAGTCGCTCAAAAGCCGCATCAGGCGGACGATTGCATGGGTTTGGGGCAAGTGGATGGACGGAGACCCAACTTCTTTCCAAAGAAACGCTACCGCATCCAATCGCAGAATGCGCACCCCGTTATCGATGTGCAGTCGCATTATGCGCAGGAATTCCAGCAGGACGTCCGGGTTGCGGAAATCAAGGTCTACCTGGTCATGGCTAAACGTACACCAGACGTGGCGCGTGCCATTGGCCGTTTCGACCTCTCGCAATAGCGGGTGCGTGCGCGGGCGAACCACATCAGATAGGTCGTCATTTGGTGAGGCTTCAAAGAAAAATTGATCGAAAGGGGATTTGCCCTGAATGTAATCGTTAAACCAGGCACTTTGGCTGGAGACGTGGTTCAGTACCAAATCAGACATCAGTTTAAAGTCGCTGCCGATGCGACGGATATCCTGCCAATCTCCCAGAACAGGGTTTACCGAGGTATAGTCACTTACGGCAAACCCATCGTCCGACGTGAAGGGAAAGAACGGCAGAATGTGGACACCGTTGAGTGTACCTTTCAGGTTGCGGTCCAGAAAATCCCGGAGCAGATCCAGTGGTTTGTGTGCGCCGTCCACGAACGTGTTGCCATATGTGATGACCAACGCGTCATGTTCCGACCAAAAGCTGTTGCCCGGTCGGCGCCCCCGCCTGCGCCGTGTGCGGTCATCGGGCCAAAAGGCATCCACGATCTTTGACGACAGGATATCTGCGTCCACGTCGGGATAGATCGTGGCCACAAGTTCGGCCAACTTTAGGGAAAACGTGTCACTCATCTCGGGACTATTCAGCGGCCTCGGTCCGGGGTTGGGGGAGACCACCCAAGGCACAGATATGCGCCACGATGTGGGCAATTCCGTCGCCTTCCTTGAGGCGAGCGAAAATAAACGGACGGCCCGCGCGCATTCTGGTCGCGTCGCGTTCCATCACGTCCAAAGATGCACCCACATGCGGCGCCAGGTCCGTTTTGTTGATGATGAGAACATCGGACTTGGTGATGGCTGGTCCCCCTTTGCGTGGGATCTCCTCGCCAGCGGCCACATCGATCACATAGAGCGTTACATCCGCCAATTCCGGGCTGAAGGTCGCGGACAGGTTATCGCCCCCGCTTTCGATCAGCACGATATCAAGATTGGGAAACTTGGCCGCCAGTTCCTTGACCGCCGCGATATTGATGGAGGCGTCTTCCCGAATGGCGGTGTGCGGGCAGCCGCCTGTTTCAACACCCTTGATGCGATCCAGTGGTAGGGCCTGCATGCGCATCAACGCTTCGGCATCTTCTTGGGTGTAAATGTCGTTTGTGATCGCCGCGATCGAAAAGTGGTCTCGCAAAGCGCGGCAGAGACCTGCAGTTAGGGTCGTTTTTCCTGCGCCCACGGGGCCGCCGATACCGACGCGCAAAGGGCCGTTTGGGGATGGCATGTCAGAAACCTCCAAGTACGAGAATGAGATACCCGATCCCAAGCGCAAGGCAAAGCGGTCCGTAATACCTGCGATCGAGGGTTGCAAAAGGTTCTTCAGGCACGCGTGTGCGCCAAGCAGGGACATACGCCGCTAGGCCTCGTAAAATGAAGACCGCCGCGATAAGTGGCATCAATAGATTGCGGAAAGGAAAGTCGGCCTGCTGGGGTAAAATGCCAGCAAAAGCGAGGGCAACAGCGACGAGTGCACAGGGTATGGCGCCCGGCATTCTGGTGACGCCAGACGATCCGACGACAGCCCTGGCCAGTGACTGCTCCTCCCGGATCGGAAACCAAAACCCGATAGCCCAGAGCAGGTGCAAAAACGCGATACCCAAGAGAACCCCAGTCAGACTGATGGCAAGACCTGTCATGATCGAAATTGGCGAGAGTATTGAGCTTCATGACGCATGGACGCAATGTCGGCGGCGAATGTACTTGAGCCGATGTCTAGGCTTGTCAGGTGCTCTGTGTCTTCCGCTATCTGTTGGCAAAGCGGTGTCATGCGCGCAAGAACGGCCTGTCCCTCGGTTTGGCCCAAGGGGATTAACCTGATCGCGGCTGAGGTCAGGTTGGCCGCAAAGGCGTGCAGAAAGGCGGCGCAAGCCATTACAGGAGGTATTCCTGCGCGTCTGGATGCCGACCCAACGGCAACAGGATAGGCACGCGGCACATCGTCAGAGCCCCAGATCGTTGCGGTTGTCTGAGCAAAAGCCTCCCCTTGCAATTCCGTCTCCATGCGTCGCTCGGACGAAGGGCACAGTGCGCGGGCAAGATCATCCAAGTCTTGCAGCCGAGCAGGGTTTTTCGTGCGATGCGCATTGTGCAACAGGATCGCGTCCGATCGACCCGTACCATGAAACAGGATGTCGGTTAGCCAATCTTCGAATTGCTGTGCGTTTTGAATTGTTCCGCTCTCAACCATCTTTTCTAAACCGTGGGAATACGCAAAAGCGCCCACGGGGTAACCTGGAGAGAGCCATTGCATCAGGGTCAGATGATGGACATCAATGGGCATGGGAATGTGTGCGTCCATGCCCATAAGCGCCGCCTTCGGGCGTAAAGGGTTCGGTCACGTCGCGTGTCGATGCACCCAACAAGGCGAGCATATCTGCCATGACGTGATCTGGCTTGATCAAAAGGCGTTTTGCTTCGATCTGACAGGGGGTGTGACGGTTTCCGATGTGCCAGGCCAGGCGCGTCAGGTCATCGCCGGTCACTTCGATCAATGGTTCTGGGGCCGCGATCACCGCTACCTCACCCCCATCTTCCAGGACGAGGACGCCACCATGATCCAGAGAAGTGGTTTGTGGCAGATCGATCAGAAGCGATGCGCCATCAGATGTTTCCAATACCTTTCGGCGGAGGAAGCGATCTTCGTAGTTGAGTGCGAGATGCGCGACGGGTGTGTGGTGCCCATGATCGTGATACGTGCGGGCGATGCGTTGGGGGGTCGTCATACACACCCCCCAAATGGCATCATACGAAGAACATGTCCGCGAAAACGTGGCGCACGATGTCCTCGCGTTTCAGGCCTTTGGCGGCCAACTCTTCGTCGCTGAGCGCTTGCAGCGCTTCTGCCCGGCGTACCCGGCTGTTTGCCTCGCCCAAGGTTACCAGAGCGCTGCCGATGGAGCGAAAAATCGCGCCAAGGCCAAAGTTCCAATGTCCGGGTTGTGCATTTGTTGTGATGTTGGCCATTGCTACATTCCTTGCCAATTCGGTCATTCGTTATGGCAAGGAAATAGTCAGCATCGCTGACGTTTGGTAGGTCTTCTAATGCAACCCCGGTCTTCGTCTGGCTCAAGGCTACGTTGGGTGCGGATACATCAAAACTTTTGAATAAACCCGCTCCGCGATCATTTCGCGGCGCATGCCTTTGGCTAAGAGCGCTTCGTCGCTGAGGGCGTGAAGACTCAGATACTCGCGCAGATACGCGCGTTTCAATGTCGCCGGGTTGCAACCAAAGCCGATGCTGGACAGGTACCAGTCTATATCGGTTGTGTCGTGTTTCGCTTGTGTCATGCTCGGAAACCTCCGGTTGAGGGAAGGTTGGCTTCCTCCCCTGTCGCCAAAGATAGGGCGTAAACCGGGGGGCACGGCATGAAATTGCGGATAATTCAGCGAACTGTGATGTCGATGCCGCTGGAATAGTCATGTGATGCATCTTTAATCAGAACAGGAAATAGCGCTG
>CAYODE010000005.1:0-60818 GCA_964402685.1 uncultured Aestuariivita sp.
CGAAGCTTTTGATACCCCGCGCTCATTGCGTCGGCGCTCGATGTGTATTCGCCTCAATCCAAGTCTCGATATCGCAAACGCGATACCTTACCAGACGACCAAGACGCACATACCGCGGCCCATCTCCTCGAGCAGCGCACGCCTCCAGAAATCGCTTAGTGATACCGAACCGCTTCGCCACCTGATCTCGGTTCAAAAGGTATTTGTCTTCATCTTTCACTGTACTGCTCCAAACATCATTTCGATGCTCAGAGTGTCGCCAGAAAACCAACCAGATGTCTTTTGATTAAATTGGAGTTTATTGGACGAATATTCCGTTACACATCAAGGGCCTGCAATCTTTGAGAAATCTTTCTTCTCAAACGGCGCGCCGTAGATTCTTCACCGGTCGTCAAAACATGTGGATACTTGTCGATGAGAAAACGGATTGCAGCAGAAACGCTCGGAAACTGCTTACTCTTGAGTGCTTGCACACCCTCTTCCACCACCGGGTCGTCTATGTAGCCCAACCCAGTGTTTGGGGGCCGACCACGCCCTCTCCTCTCACCAATGTTTCTGTTTTTGTCTGACTGAAGGGCTGGGTGCATTGAGTTCAAATCAGCGACCAAGTCCACCACCAGATCTGCGCCAATGAAGAGCCAGCTATCCTGATCTGGCCACGGATCTCGGTGCGGATAGTTGTCTTTACCGACTTCATTTTCTGATAGCTCAAACCCCGCCAGATAGGCATTACGGTTGATTTGGTAGCTGCCGTTTCCATCAAACCCACTCCCGGGCGGGATCGGTTTGTAGCCGTCATTCGCGGTCGTCCGAAACCCAATCCAAGCTAGACTTTCATGACCCTGTTTTAGCCACTCCCAAAACATCCCTCTCAGCTGATACTCTGCCTGGGCGTAAGGCTTCAGCACCTTGTCGATATAAGTGGTGGAAATTGTTTCGCGATCGGGAATGGGCAAAGAGGGCGCCAGGTACGCCCCTGATGCAGTGTCTTTTTTGGGGAACAGCTCGCTGTCGTAATGAGATGCGAAACGCGGGTCCATTTCCAGTTCAGACCACGCCCTGAATAGGTCAATTCGAAACTCTGAATGAACCCAAGCTGCTTCCGCGACATTACCGCGCGAACCCGGAATACAGAGGCTTGCGATCCCCTGGTTCCAATGCACAGGCGAACCGTTGAGCTCTGAAACTGGCAAACCGTTTTCGATCAGTAAGCTCTGAACTGCGCCCAACGATTTGGATGAGACAGTTACAAGGTCGAGTTTGGTGCTTCGCGCCCTCTGAATGACATCTGCAAATGGACCAAACGTCTGGTCTGTTGTCCCTAAAGCGTCGAGCGCTTCCTCGAACTCCTGAGTAAGCGCGGCCTCTTCTGTGCTCTTATTCTCATCGGTCATGGGGTGCTTTTGAAGACTTACACCTCGCTTTTTGCACGGGTAGTTCTTTGGGCCAACTCTTGACATATAGTGTCCATCGGCACCCGAAGAGCGTCAAGGCTCGGCTTTGTGTACCGCTGCCCTGTGATGGATAGAGGTGTATGATTGAGCAACCGTCCGACAACTTCTTCTAGGACGCCCGCCTCCATGGCGACGGTTGCAAATGTTCGGCGATGGGCATGTGGTGACCATTGGATCTTCTGGGGCTGGTTCATATACCCAGCAATCGACCTCGGCGACGGGAACACCCACTTCCGGCTGAGGCCACGGACGGGTGCCAGGATCTCGTGATGCAGCTGTAAGATCGGCAGGTCAAAGCTCCGTCCATTCTTCGTCATCGGCAAGTGGATCCGATCCTCATAAATGTTCTTCCATTCAAGAGAGAGTGCTTCGCTGCGGCGCAGTCCAGTGAACAGCAGGAGCTCATAGAAGACAGCATGTATTGGGCTGGGAAGCGCTGTGACGTCTTTTCGCCAGGCTGAAAGATCTTCGATGATCGTTTGTGGAGGATGCTCGTCAAACCATTCGATCGCGATCGTTGGGCATTCGGGCAGATCATACACGCGCCGCGCATTGTTCCACACGGTTCGGAAGTACTTCAAAGTGTGGTTTGCTGCGGAAGGCGTCGCCGACATAGAGCTATGCTTCTCGACAACCATCCGCTTGGTGATTTCATCCATCGGGAGCTTCAACCACTCCTTTAAGTGCCGATCGAACTGTTGACGCAAACTGGACTTATGCGCGTCCGACCTAAGTTTGGGTCGCGCAAGATACACCTCCATGGCAGCCTCTAAGGTTGGCGCACCTATCTGGATTTTCTTGCCGGCCCCCCTGCCCCACTCCAGTGCAAAGCCCAGAGCCGTTTGCCGCGCGGCATCCGCCGAGATAACGGGATAGCGCCCGATCAAAACACGCTTCGTTCGACCGCCAACATCTCGCTGGTAGTACCAGGTCTTGCTTTGCTTCCCCACAAACACAACGAGGCCTCTAATCTCGCTGTCCCAGTACTTTTGTGTGCCCGATTTTGCAGGCGAAATCTTGCGAACATAGGTTTCAGTAAGCTTTGGCATTTTGTCGGTTTTTTGTCGGAAACGTCACGAAACTTGACGATACATACTGTGACTTGATGCAAGACATTATTCAACAAAATGAGGCTACTAGCAACTGCGTGCAACTGCACGAAACTCAAAACGCTTCCTTGGAAGGCTCTTATGATACCATTTCACCATACCCGCCAAGAACTCTCGCGTGTTAAATCAAGCGACAAACGAGGTCAACTATCGTTGTGAACCTAACCCAACGAGAAGTGCAGGGTGAGCTCTCCTCAGACGGCGAAGGGCGGCAAAAGGCGAGCGCGGAGCAGGTTGAGGCAACGATCGATTGGGATGATGTTGTCTTTGAGGTCGATCTCTTGAAGTCCCAAGAGATCAATCTGGATTACATCCTTGAGCTAGTCTTCGAGCACAACAAAAATTTGAAAAGCAAGTCAGAGCTCGTTGACGAAGTTCGCGGTGTCATTCGCGCCAGTATTGGCAACCGTGCAAAAGAAGGCCTCATCGTCGATTTCATCAATCAAACTAATCTTGACGAACTTGGCGACAAGGCCAGTGTGATCGAGGCATTTTTTGCCTTCGCACAAACAGAACTAAGCCGGGAAGCGGAAGAACTGATAACCGATGAAGATTTGAATGCGGATGCCGCCATGCGCTACATCTCGACGTCGATCAAGCGCGAATATGCAAGCGAAAACGGCACAGAGTTGAACTCGATCCTTCCAAAAATGAGCCCGCTCAATCCACTTTACCTGACCAAAAAAAGAAATGTGTTTCAACGCATCTCTGCGTTCGTCGAAAAGTTCAAAGGTGTTGGCGGGAAGATCTAGGCGCGTTCATGATCCACGTTTTGGTCTTAGCTGGACACGGGGATCGTCAGGGGCGGTGCTCTGTGGTCTGAGCAGGGCTGCGTGCGGGAGCCGGGGTATACTGCCGAGGCGTATCTGTCCGTTATCTTCAAGGTTATTCACTCAAGCGCACCTGTCCGAACGTTTAGCAAGATCACGCCAAACACCACGCGGTCACGAATTACCAAACAAACGAAGCCGAAACACGGCGTCGCGGGGCTTAGGCTCCATCTTGCTTCAAAAAGGCAACTATCTCTCCCGCCACACTCTGACCTTCTAGGTAAGCTCCGCTCACCGAGGCTGCTTGAGTTGCGTGCGTCGCCTCACCAGCGAAATGCACCCGTTCCGCCAGAGCTTGGCGCAGTACTTTCCGCCCGCTGAACCCACCGGGCATAGCTCCGGAGTAAGAGCCGCGAATAAACGGTTCTTTCCTCCAAGCTACGGTATGGCCCTTGAGGAACTGCCGCCGCAACTCTGTGCCAAAAATACCGACCAATGTTTCTAGTGCGTGATCGATTGCGTCTTCTGCGCTTGCCTCCTGCAAAGATCGCGAGAAACTACCGCCAGTTTCGAAACTTGTGAGGCCGGTGCCTGACGCGTTGCACAGAAATCCGCCGCCTTGCGGAATGGAATCCACGGCCTGACCGATCTTGTAGGTTAGCCAGGTGTCAGGCTCTACGGGGACCGCTCCTGGTTGAAACAGCAACGCCGTATGATGGTAATCGCTCATCGTGATCTGGTTCAAAGCTTCGCGACGATCAGCTTCAAGCGGCGGATCGAACCGGATCATCTCCTCTGCCAGCATACCGACCGACGCGGTGACGATTACGCGACGCGCCGTGAGTATCCCTGCTGAAGTAACCACCCGCACCTGGTTGGACCCGGCCTGGATTTTCGAGACCGGGCTCGAAACACGGATGGGCAAGCCGTCTGCAAGCCGCGCCAACAAAGCGCCGAACCCTTGGCGGCAGAGCCAATCATCGCCCCCTTCCCAGTTGTTCATGTCCCGCACAGAGATCTGTGCAGGGTCGCGACCCACGGACAAACAACACATGGCCTGTGTCGTGAGAGCCCAAGGTCCCTGAACGGTCATCACATCCGCGAAAGACAGATCTTCATTTCTGTCTATTGCCTGTAGTGCTTGTTCGGCCCTCTCGAAGTTGGCATTCACTGCGTCCCACAACACCGCCTCATCTTCGAGTCCCGCCGTGAGCGAATTATCGGGGGTCGCATATAAGTCTAACCCCAGTTCAAGGCCGGGGCCCTTCAAAGCGTTCACATGTTCACAGTGAAGCCAATGGGCGCCGATGTCATAAGGCACACCAAAGATCTCTGTATCGGTATGCGCCCGCCCACCGATACGGTCCATTGCTTCGAGGCATACTACAGAGCGACCGGCTTCGACCAAGGCGCGTGTTGCAGCAATCCCTGCGGCTCCTGCTCCGATAACGACGACGTCATACTCTGACATGAACCAACCCTTGAACTGTCGAGATGTGTTCTTGTGAATAGCCGATCATTCTTGTGGAAGAAAACAGACATGGCACTCGTTCTTTCTTGAAAGCCGCGTTCATAGTTCCACCAGTCAGATCTGCTGTTGCGTAATGCAATGGATCCCGCCGCCACCCGTCGCGATACGACCAATATCGACCATGACTATGTCTCGATCAGGGAAAACATCTTTCAGAATATCCCGCACCACGCCGTCTTCGCGAATACCGTATTTCGGGGCGATTATGGCGCCATTGCAAATGTAGAAATTCACATAGGAATCGCAGATTTCCGGACCGTTCAGCGGCTGAGCAACGGACGCGTCTGGCAAACGAACAAGGCGTAGCTTGCGCCCCTGTGCATCGGTTTGATCCTCGATCGCCGTGATATTAGCTTGGTGGATGTCGTGCCAGAAATGATCCTTTGGCCCCGTATCCTGAATGATAACAACGCCTGGCGCGGCAAAAACAGCGACGCCGTCTACATGACCGTCCGTTTCTGTTTCTTCATGATTTCCCGGCAGCCAGATGACTTTCTCACCACCCAGCATGTTTTTGAGTTCTTCCTCAATTTCCGGAAGGGTCCGCTCCGGATTCCGGTTGGCGTTTGGAAAGCAGCTGAGCGTGCTTAGGATCGTGCCTTCTCCATCGACAGATACCCCGCCACCCTCTGCCACCAGCTTAGAGTGGAATGCGGGTGTTCCGGTTGAAGACAGGATCGCATCTGCGACCGAATTGTCCCCGTCGTATGGTTCGTACTTCCCGCCCCAAGCATTGAATTCGAAAGACACCCCCGCGACATCACCCTTTGCGTTACGCAGGAAACACGGCCCGGCATCCCGCGCCCAGCTGTCGTCAATAGGGTGTTCCAGGATGTCGATATCACCGCCCAACAGATGGCGCGCCTGCACCGTATCCTGAGGATGCACGACCATGGTCAACGGCTCAAACTGTCGAATTGCGTGCGCAACCTCAGCATAATTGCGTCGGGTCGCGTGGATATCTTCCCACACTTCAGCACGTTGCGGCCACATCATCCATGTCCGGGAATGTGGTTCCCATTCCCCAGGCATAACAAACCCCTGCTCTTTTGGCGTCGCGCGATCAGTCATCTTTTGGTTCCGCGGGCGTCGTTACAGGAGTTGGACTTGATGGAGGCGGCACACGCGCTTCTTGAAGCTTTTTCAAGGCGTTATGACGTGCATTGCACGATTGGCATGTCTCTGCCTTCGGCTGAACTTCGGTCTCTGCCAGGGCTGCGGTGGAAAACCCGATGAATAGGGCAAGGGACAAGCGCAGCATCGCTTAAACCGCCCTGACATCTTGTATATCTGGAGTTTGTGCCAGATAGCGTCGCAAAGGGCTGGCGCTTTCACGCGGCTCGGTTGCTTCCAGTGCCAGGAACTCAAGAGCAGCTGTTTCATGCAGCGTCAGGAATTCCAAACAAGGACGGTCTTCGGCGGGCGCCATGTCCTCCAAAGCGCGAAAATCCTCGACATAGCCGGGGTATGTGGACCGCATTTCATCGAGCAGCTCCGCCCAATCCAGTCTGGTGTCCTGCGCTTCCCCCTGCCCCATGGCCACCAGTCGATCTGTTGGTCTCGGTTTCAGCCCGTACTTAGCAATTAATGGCGCAACCGCGCGAGCTGCATGGCCTTCGACTTGCGCTAGAAAGTTCATTTTCTCGCGTTGATCAGGGTCGGAAAACGCTTTGGAAAGCGCTGCGAAATAGGCTTCGCCTTCTATTTCCTCTTCATAGTAGAGCAGAAGCGTCTCGAAATATCCGGTATCGTCACCTGCCATCATTCAGCCGCTGATTTCCAGGACAACTGCCCAGCCAATTCATCCAGCCCCACGTCGATCTTGTCATGGCGCAACGGCACGTCGATATCGACTTCGCGTTCAAGTTCCTGCGCATACCGATGCCCGGCATAAACTGCTGCGGCGATGATGGCAGGGGCCTCACAATCCCCGATGCGTGTCAGCGTGAACGGCAAGTTGTCTCCCGCGGCTTTGAGATCGCGATAGAGCGTATCGTTCGGCTTGCGCGCGGTGACCATGACGACGTTATGCACGGGGATGGACCGTTCCGCCCCGCTATAGACGCATTCCAGCACAGCTTCTGACCCATCGAACCGGGACAAGCTCTGCGCCGTCTCAATCTCGATGCCAAGGCTCAACATATGCGTCCGGATTCTCCAACGCTCGGATGTGTTGCCTGCCCATCGGGACACGCTGTCGGATGGCGTGACATATGTCACATCCAATCCTGCGGCCTTTATGCGTTCTGCAATGACACCACCCATGTAGTACCCGTCCCCGTCAAACACGAGCGTTGGACCGTCTGGCAGTTTGCCGTCCATGATATCGTCAGGCGTGAACACACGCGCGGCGGCATCATCAGTGGCGATGGGGCGGTAAACCTCTTCATCGAACAGTTCAGGTCGCCAACGGGCGCCAGTGGCAATCGCGACATGATCCGCCTCGACGGCCATCACATCCTCCACACCCATCTGGCTTTCCCGGAAGATGTCGACATTCGGCATCTCAATCAGTTGCTGTGCACGATATTCACGGACCCGAATGTACTCACTCATGCCGGGCAGAGCAGCTTCCCGCGTGATCCGACCGCCGATCTCGCGGGTGGCTTCGGCCAGCATCACCTGATATCCACGCAGACCCAGAGCCCGTGCGGCCTCTAATCCTGACGCACCCGCACCAACGATCAGGACGGAGCTTTCTGAACTCTTCTCTGAGATAACCTCGGGATGCCAGCCGCGACGCCACTCCTCACCCATTGTAGGGTTCTGGGTACAGCGGATCGGCACACCCAAACTGTCACCGGAATAACAGATGTTGCAGCCGATGCACTCGCGAATAGCGCTCAGCCTTCCTTCTTCGATTTTCTTCGGCAGGAAAGGGTCCGCAATTGACGGACGGGCAGCGCCAATAAAGTCAGTGATCCCACGTTTGACCTGGCTGACCATGGTATCGGGTGACGTGAACCGCCCCACAGTCACGACGGGTTTGTCTGTTACGGATTTCACCCAGTTCATATAGGGTTCAAGCGGCGCCTCCTTCACAAAGCGAGAGACGCCCATTTCAAGCGAATAATCGGCGATATTGATGTCCCAAAGGTCCGGCAAGTCTGCCAGCATCTCGAACATCTCACGGCGTTCGCCAAAGATCGGATCGCCATCATCGCCGATCTCTTCATCGGCCGAAAAACGCACCGCGACGGCACAGTTGTCCCCAACAGCGTCTTTGGTTTCTTCGATCAGCTCACGCACGAGCCGCACGCGGTTTTCCAGACTACCGCCATATTCATCGCCGCGCGTGTTCATACGTGGGTTGAGGAAATTCGAAATCAGATAGCCGTGGGTGGCATAGACATAAACGACGTCAAAACCCGCATCTTTTGCCCGCAATGCCGCGCGACGGTGCCAATGCCGAAAGGTCTTAATGTCGGTCTTGTCCATTGCACGCGTTTGGAACGGATGCCCGGCCAGATTGGGAAAGCTGTCGACATCCATGGACGGCAGGCGTGTCATCATATTGGGCGTGCGCGCGCCCCCATACCAAAGTTCGGCACCGGCCAGACTTCCATGTTCGTGGACCGCATCTGTCATCAGCGTATGGGCTCGCACATCGCTGTCATCCCAAAGCGACGCATAAGCATGCGGCAAGTCATCCGAAGTCGGGTGAATAGAGTTGTATTCAGTGCAGACCACGCCCCAACCCCCTTGGGCTTTGGTCCCGCGCATTGCAGCAAGTGTCCTTGGTCTCTGCCATCCCATTCCGGTACAATGAGGCACTTGATAAAACCTGTTGGGCGCAGTGACAGGACCGATCTTTACCGGCTCAAACAGGATGTCGAAGCGTGGATCTCTGGTCATTTTGGTCTTCTCCACAAGGGATGTTTATGAGCCGGAGGGCGGAGGCGCCGTCCGGTTATCTGCAAGAGTCGGGTCCGGTTGGCCTTTAAAACGAGGGCATCGCAAAGTGCCTTGGATAAACGCCGGCCAAGAAGGCAAGGATGTGATCCCTGGCCTTCTGACGGGTGTAACTTTCCGGGTACGTCAGCAATTCCAGCCACATACCGTCATACAGGGCCTCAAGTAGGTTCGCGACCTGGCTCGCCGGCAAACCCTCATACCCGCCATCCGTTTTGATTTCGGAACATAGTTGTAGAGAGATATCGAACCGCTCGTAGTCGATATCTTCGATGAGCTTCCGATAGATCTTCCGACGTCCCGCTTCGCCATAAAACGCATACCAGACCGCCAGTTTTTTCTGAGAGCAGATCTTGGGATGAAAGTGCGCATCGACAATTGCCATCAGCTTATCTGCGGCCGAGAGACCCGCGTCTTTATAGCCTTTAAGCCAGTGATCGTGATGTTCTCGTGCCAGATGCACCAAGGTCTCCTCAAAGAGCTTTTGTTTGCTCTCAAAATGGAAGTTGACGATGCCAATCGACAATCCCGCATAGTCTGTCACCGTCGACATGGTTGTGCCGCCAATGCCGTGTTTGGCGATCGACTTGATCGTTGCTTCGATCAACTGTTGTCGACGCACCTCTTTGCTTTCGGTTCGCCGGGGTGGCTTGCCGCCGGCTTTTGGCTTCCGCAATGCTTGGTTCATGTCCCTCTTTCGCCCACCTCCCTCGGACAGACGCTTTCCTTCCTTAGTCGGCGTCCAATACCACAACTGCGTCCGGCGACCATGACAACCACATGGATGTTCCCGACGGCGCAGACGCAGCACCTGTCATACGATCTAGGTTTTGCGCCGACACCGCGACAGGGTCTTCTTTGCCCTCGATGTTCACGTAGTAATGGCTGCGTTCTCCAAGATATGCGGCATTTGCGACCCTTCCTTGAACGGCAAACGCGACGTCCGGTTTATGTTCGGTCAGAAGAAATTTCTCAGGTCTCAGCGCAATCTGAACTGGCGCGCCATCGGGTTTCGTCAGGTTTTCCAACGGAACAGGAATACTCCCAAGTCCTTCAGTGTCCACGGCTCCCGCGGAGGAACCGTCGCGGCGCACAGTGCCTTTAAAGAAATTCATGTTGCCAATAAAGCTCGCCACTTCCCGCGTCTTGGGTGTTTCGTAAAGTCCCGCTGGCGTATCCACCTGCAAAACCTGTCCACCAGACATAACGGCGATCCGATCCGAGAGAGTCAGCGCCTCTTCCTGATCGTGGGTCACGAACACAAAGGTGATACCCACCTGGCGTTGCAGCGCCCGAAGCTCCAACTGCATTTGCTCACGCAATTGCTTATCCAAAGCGCCCAAAGGTTCGTCCAGCAAAAGCACCTTTGGCTTCAGGATAAGGGCGCGAGCCAACGCGATGCGTTGGCGTTGGCCACCTGACAGTTCATTCGCCTTGCGGTGCCCGTATCCCGGGAGTTTGATCAGGTCGAGCATTTCATCAACCATCTCAGTCCGTTGCGCTTTGGACAGTTTCTGCTTTCGCAGACCATACGCAATGTTGTCGGACACATTCAGATGCGGGAAAATCGCATAGCTTTGGAACACCATGTTAACTGGACGGTGGTGTGGCGGCACATCAGCCGTGGGTTGTCCATCGATAAAGATTTCTCCGGACGACGTGCTTTCAAACCCCGCCAACATCCGAAGCAGCGTGGTTTTTCCGCAGCCGGAGGCACCAAGTAGGGAGAAGAATTCTCCCTTACCGATGTTCATCGACACGTCGTTGATGGCCTGGAAGCTACCAAAGAATTTGTTGACGTTTTGGATAGAGATGAAAGCGTCAGAGGACGTCATGTCAGGTCTTCCTTACTTTTGATCTTCCAGTCCCATGCGCCCAATCCATTGGGCGACAAAGACTAAGATGAAGGAAACAAAAAGGATCAGCGACGAAAGCGCCAAAACGGACGGGAATTCCTGGGGGAAGCGTAGTTGTCCCCAGATATACATCGGTAGCGTTGGTTCAGTCCCGGTAAGGAAAAACGCCATAATGAATTCGTCAAACGAAATGGTGAAGGTCAGCAGCAAACTAGCGACGACACCAGGCATCACCATCGGGAATGTCACACGCCAAAAGGTCCACCATCCATTTTCACCGAGATCTGCGGACGCTTCTTCCATCGACGGGTCAAACCCCTCGAACCGGGGGAGCAGTGTAGCCACCGCGAAGGGCAGGCACACGATCAGATGCCCGATCGCCACCGTGTACAAAGAAAGAGGCACGCCAAGGCGGCTCATCAATACAAGCAGAGCGACGCCAAAAATGATGCCGGGGATCACCAACGGCATCATGATGAATGTCACCAGAGCGGATTTGCCAGGAATACGATATCGTGTGATGGCACGCGCGGCCACGACGCCCAGTACGGTGGAGATGATCGCAACGACAAATCCCACCTTCACGCTGTTCCAAAGTGCGTTCCAAACAGGCTCCCGCGTCCACAGCTCGCCGTACCATTGGAAGGTGAAACCGGTGAGTGGGAACCGAACATAGATCGAGTCATTGAAACTGAACATCGGGATGAACAACACCGGCACATAAAGAACGATCAGAAAGATGACCGCGTAGATCTGCAAAGGCCGGTTCGGGCGTTTGATATATGTGCCGGTGTCGCTCATGCGATCTTCTCCTGCGCCTTGCGGGTGATGAACAGGAACACCAGCGCAATGGCGGCAATCCACAACATCAAAACGATGGACAGCGTTGCACCCATGGGCCAGTTATTCACCGCGCCGAACTGGATCTGAATGAAGTTTCCAATCATCGCTCCATCCGGTCCGCCGAGAAGGGCGGGTGTGATGTAGTCGCCCGTTGTTGGTATGAAGATCAGGAAGCTGGCCGCGATGATGCCGGGCATCGATAAGGGCAGTGTGATGCGGAAGAACCGCGCCACAGGGCCATCACCAAGATCGGTGGCCGCCTCCAGCAATGATTTGTCGATCTTTTCCAACGATACATACAGCGGGAGGATCGCAAAGGCTGCCCATGCATGGGCGAGCGTTATGATCACTGCAGTTTGTGAATACAAAAGGAATTCCAAAGGCGCCTCGATGAATCCAGCGGTCATCAGGCCAGAGTTGATAACGCCCTCGTATCCCAGAATAACCTTCCAGGCGAAAACGCGCAGAAGGTAGCTGGTCCAGAAGGGCAACGTCATCAAGATGATCCACATCATCTTATTTTTGTGCACATGAAAGGCCACGTAATAGGCCATGGGATAGCACAGGATAACGGTTGCAACGGTAGCGACGCCCGAAATCCAGAACGAGCGTTGCAGCAACATGCCAAAAATTGGCTCGTTCCACACGCGTTCGTAATTCGCGGTGGTCGGCGTCATGTCAAAACCAAAACCCTGACGCGTCCAGAAGCTGATCGTCAGCAGAATGAAAAACGGAATGATGATACCGATCGTCAGCAAGACCAGCGTCGGCGACATTAACAAGTACCCGCGCGCACTTTCGCGCTTGTACAGAAAACTGGTTAGTCGAGAAGTACGTCGCGGCGCATCAACAGATGTCGACTGCGTTTGCGACAGAGAGGTATCGGCCATCCGGGCCCCCTGGCTCTTGGGGTGACAAGCCCGCCGCCATGCGCGACGGGCTTGGTACTCTGGAGCTTAGAAGCCCAGTTTGATCTGCTCGAAGAGCTCGTTCATGCGCGTTTCCCACTCCTGGCTCATTGGCCGTTGGAAGTGACCCGCGCCCAGAATGTCCGCGGGGTTCTTGCTGAGACCAAGGCCGACAAGCGTCGCTTCGTCGAACGCGTCGAACGATTTGGCATTCGAATGGCCATATCCGTAATCATTGATCATGAACTGGCCGGATTCGACGCTGAGCAGTGAATCGATCACGTCGTACGCGCGGTCGATATTCGGTGCGTCCTTGTGGATCATCAAACCACATACCCAAGTCAAAGCGCCTTCTTTTGGCTTGGCGAATTTGACGGGCACACCCTCAGATTTCAGCAAGGTAGCCGAGCTGTTCCAGGTCATAGCCGCAACCATTTCGCCTGAAGACAGCGCCTGTTCCAGAGTTGTGGTGTCGTCAGTGTACACACGGATCAGTGGGCGCTGCTCACGCATGACTGCTGCGATCTTGTCAAAAGCCTTGTCGGTGTCGAGATCATCGAAATTCACACCGGCTTTAATTGCGCCACACCACCAAGCGTCACCGCCAGACGCCAGCGAGCCAAGGCGGCCCGAATACCGCTTGTCCCAAAGCATGTCCCAGGATTCCTCGCCTTCGATCTCGAAGAGGTCTTCGCGATATGTGACCGAGGTTTGCCCCCAATCAAACGGCGCCAGCCAGACGCCTGCGTCGGTTTGGTTGCCCGGCAGATCCACAAGCTCGGGCATCACATCACCCCAATTGGACAGACGCGACGGATCGATCGGCTGGAACAGCCCGGACTGAATCCAGCGTGTCAAACCGGCGTTACAAGGATGCGACACATCTACGACAAAGCCACCGCGCATTTTGGTGAGCGCTTCTTCCGAACCGCCAAAGATCGAAAAGTTTGGCAATGTGCCGTTCTTTGCTTCGTAGGGCTGGAACAGCTCCGGGATATCATACCCACCCCAAGTAAAGAAGGTCGCCTGGTCGCCTTCTTGGGCCATCGCCTTACGCGATGCCATCGGCATCGTGCTCATCGCCACACCGGCGGCAAGCAGACCCTTAGTAAATTTGCGGCGGCTTAGTTTTCCTTCGCGCACTGCGCCAAGCTGATCGACAACATCCATGGTTTTAGATCTCCCCTATTGGACATTTCCCCCTTGTTTTGCGGGGGCGTTTTTCGTGATCGTCGCTTTGACCGTAGTATGTTCCGCCTTGTTTTCCAGCAGCACAGTAAAATTTTGAGCCAAATCGACTGAATGATCATTCAATCATTGAAAGCTACAGCGAATCGAGTCAAGTCTTTTGGCAATCCAAGAAAGACAAATGTAATCCGCGCCCAAAATTCGTGCATAGAAAGACGATTTCGAACCGGCAGCGCGCGTCGACACAGGGAGACCAAGCGAATGAAAGATGGCATGAATACACAATTGCAGCTCGTCCGCTTAGAGCCGAAAGGACCTGATGGCCTGAGACCGATGGACCTGTCACCTTACGAGTTTCACAGTCGCCCCGAACAGCAGAACTTGCACGTGTACTTCGAGGACGAAGACCTGGGAATGAGCGTCGGCGTTTGGGACACGACCCCCATGCAGGAACCGTTTGGCCCCTACCCCGGCGACGAATTTATCGTGGTTTTGGATGGGCATTTCGACATGATGGATACGGTTGATGGTTCCGGCCACAACGTCGCCTGCAAGAAAGGTCAGAGCGTGATTTTCCGCAACGGCGTACCCGTGAGCTGGAAACAGCACGACTACCTCAAGAAGTTCTACATAACCTATACCGACCCCCGCGCGGAGGTTCCAAACGGCCTGAGTGCCGAAGGCGGGATTCAGGCATTAGACCCGAACTTCACACTGACCAATGCAGACATTCTCCCAGACACAACGATCAAACAACGCGAGAAGGTTCTGTTCGAAAACGACCACGGCAACTTTGAAGTCGGTTGCTGGGATACGGACGCGTTTACGTCAGATGTCGAGCCGTTCCCCTATCATGAGTTCGGTCAAATCCTGGAAGGCGAAGCCGTGCTGACGGATGCGGAAGGCGCAGAGCATGTTTTTAAGCCGGGCGATTGCTTCTTCATTCCAGCAGGAACACCGCTTGGCTGGCATGTGCCGAAATATCTCAAAAAGTACTACGCGGCGCTCGACCCAACTATTCGACCAGGAGGCTGATCATGGCACAGGACATCTCACGCCGCGCCGTCTTGGCGGGCCTGGCAATGGCAGGCGCCGCTCCGGCTGTGGCGCAATCGCTGCCCACAAACCCAGATGTTGTGATCATCGGTGCGGGCGCAGCCGGCCTGGCGGCTGGCTTGCAGTTGAAAAAGAAAGGCATTTCTTTCGTGATCGTCGAAGCAGCCGATCGCGTCGGCGGGCGCGCCTTCACCGAAAGCGCCAGTTTTGGCCAGCCAGTGGATCACGGCTGTTCGTGGATATCTGGATCCAACAACAACGTCTTTGCAGGATATGGCAAACGGGGGGGATTTACGCTGGTCGACCATACCTCGGCCGGATCCACTTTATTTGATCTGGACGGCAATCCTGCAAGCGATGAGGAGTGGGCCGCATATGATCGGGCCTGGGGAGCCATTGACCGGGCCGTTTCGAATGCCGGGCGTATGGGCAAGGACGTGCCTGCGTCCTCTGTGATCTTCGACATGCCTTATGGCGCCGTAGTCCAATCCTGGATGGGCGCGATGGATTTTGGCGTAGATTTCGATCAACTGTCCACTGCGGATTATTGGAACTCTGGGGAGGATCAACCCAGCCTTATCGTGAAAGAGGGTCTAGGCGCCATCGTCGCCACCTTGGCCGAGGGGCTACCGATCGCGTTGAACAATCCTGTTACCGCGATCGATTACAGTGGGTCCGGTGTTCGGGTGGACACAGCACAAGGTACGATTGCAGCAAAAGCATGTCTGGTCACCGTGTCGACTGGGGTTCTCGCGGCACAGAAGATTAAATTCACACCAGAGCTACCAGTGGCCAAGCAAGAGGCGATTTCCGACATCCCCATGGGCCTGTTGCTAAAAGTGCCCATGCTTTTTGACGGCGCGCGACTGGATTTGCCGGAAAACAATTGGGTGACCTACCGCATCCCCGAAGATGAAGCGGGACAGGCCTGTTTCTTCGTCGCCTGGCCATGTGGGCACGACTATCTGTTCGGGAATATCGGCGGGAGCTTCGGATGGGATCTGTACGCGCAAGGGCACGACGCTGTCGTTGATTATGCGCTGGCAGAGTTGGTGCGCAACGTTGGCAGCCATGCGCGCAAGCATTTCGTCAAAGGAATTGCGACGGACTGGGCAGACAACCCGCTGACACTGGGCGCTTACGGCGCACCAAAACCAGGCAAGTTGGGCGCACGAAAAATCCTGGCCGAGCCTTTGGCGGACAAACTGTTTTTTGCGGGCGAAGCGATGGGCGGGGATTACTCAGCGTTGGTGAACGGTGCCTACAACAGCGGACGCAAGACGGCCAAAGCTATGTCCAAAGTTTTGACCTAGTCATCCCAAAAGGTGAAAACGGCATGGTTCACCATGGCAAAGACAGTACGGTGCAGTTTGGCCAAGGGCTGAATGTTGTGTTCGATGGCCGCCCAAGCGGCGTCGGCTTGCGTATGGTCCCTGAATTGGATCAACGCCAAAAGGCTTTGGCCCCGTTCGTCATCTGTATCAAATCCGCTATCGGGATGACGTGTCATCACTGGGCCCGCGCCAATGGCCAAATCAGTTTCTATCAGATGCGCGATGAACGGCGCCCACGCCTTGTCAAAGCGCTCGCGCGCAATGTTAGGCTTCAGGTCGAATTGATTGAGAAGCTGTGGCATGCACGCAGGTTCCATTTGGTCTGTGATGAAGGATATGTCCCGCGGATTTCTTGGCAAGAGCAGGTGCGAACATGATCCCAAACGAGCGTCCTGTCATTGCCAACAGTCTGTGGTCGGCAACAGCCAACCGCGTGCCCGACTACCCTGCTCTGCAAGGCGACGCGCAGTGTGATGTGGCCGTGGTGGGCGGAGGGTTCACCGGACTGTCATCCGCGCTGCATTTGGCTGAGACGGGGGTCCGGGTCACACTTTTGGAAGGGCAACAGCCAGGATGGGGCGCGTCTGGGCGAAACGGTGGACAGATCAACCCGGGCTTGAAAGATGGTCCCAGCGGGATCATTGCAAAGTTCGGGCCTGAGCAGGGCCGTCGCATGATCGACATGTCCGGCACCGCCGCCGATCTGGTTTTTGACCTGATAGCCAAACAAAAGATCGATTGCGATGCGCAGCGACCTGGATGGATCCGTGCAGCTCATACACCCAAAACACGACGGGCGCTGCATGCGTTGGCAGAAGATTGGCAGACCTACGGCGCTCCGCTCGAGCCACTGGATGCTACCGAGATTGAACGCATGACTGGGACCAGCGCTTATATCGGTGGCCTCATAGACAAGCGTGGCGGCAACTTGCACCCATTGAACTATGCGTTGGGACTGGCTGATGCCGCGACAGCGCATGGCGCCACCATTCACGGCATGTCGCCGGTGACCCGCATTTCGCGAAAGGCCGGTCGGTATCATGTGGCTACGCCCGATGGTCAGCTCTCAGCAGATAAGGTGTTGATTTGCACAAACGCGTATACGGGCGACTTCAACCGGCCACTGGCGCAATCGGTTTTACCCGTGCGATCAGTGCAAGTCGCGACGGCTCCTCTCTCTGACAACGTGCGGGCGTCCATTCTGCCGGGCTTGCACTCTTTGTCCGATGCGCGCCGATTGCTGCTGTATTTCCGCACCGACGCGCAGGGACGATTTGTGATGGGCGGGCGCGGAACCTACAACGACACATCGACCCAGCGACAGATCGACTGGCTACGGAAGGTGACGGTCGATCTCTTCCCTCAATTGGAAGGCACCGAATGGCAACATGCCTGGGGTGGGTTTGTTGCGTTGACCCGTGATCATTACCCACATCTGCACGAGCTGGAACCGGGCATGCTCGCGGGCCTTGGATACAATGGCCGGGGCGTCGCGATTGCCACGGCCATGGGTCGCGTCATGGCAAAGTGGGCTCACGGTGCCCGGCCAGACGACTTGGACTTCCCCCTCTCCCCCGTGACCCCGCTGCCATTTTCTTTCGCTCGTGAGCTGATGGTCGAGGCGGAAATTCTACGCCTCCGACTTCTGGACAAACTGGGCGTTTGACACGCCCGAGCCTCAACCTGGCCGGATCTGGCCCTTAACCCAAGGACTGAATATGCTGACCAAAACCAACTATGCCGATATCGCCAAGAGCTTGAGTTACCCTTCCAAATCCCTGATTGGCGGGGAATGGGTTGCAGCCAAATCCGGCGCGACATTCGACACGAAGAACCCATATAACGGAGAGGTACTCAGCACCCTGCCCGCCTGCCAGGCGGAAGATGTTGACGCCGCCGTCGCATCGGCAAGAGCCGCTTTTGAAAGCGGCAGCTGGTCCGCCCTGCACCCGTCTGAACGTAAAGCCATCCTCGTCAAGCTGGCCGACCTGATCGACACCCACACCGAGGAGCTGGCGGTCATGGAGGCGGCCGATGCCGGAAAACCGATCACCGATTGTTTGGAAATCGATGTCCCGGAGACGGCAAATTGCATCCGGTGGCACGCAGAGGCGCAAGACAAACTGTATGACCAAATTGCTCCGTCCGCGCCGGATGCCGTGGGGTTGATCGTGCGAGAACCAATTGGCGTCGTTGGCGCGGTGCTGCCGTGGAATTTCCCGCTGATGATGATGGCATGGAAGATCGGCCCAGCATTAGCGACAGGCAATTCAGTCATCGTGAAACCCGCGGAGCAAACATCGCTGACAGCTCTGCGCCTGGGAGAACTGGCCTTGGAGGCGGGTGTACCGCCAGGCGTCTTGAACGTCATCACTGGAATGGGTCCAGAGTGCGGAGAGCCTTTGGGCCGACACATGGACGTGGACGCGTTGACGTTCACGGGATCGACTGAGGTCGGTCGCTACTTTCTTGAATATTCAGCACAATCCAACATGAAAGAGGTTTGCCTTGAAATGGGTGGCAAATCCGCAGCCGTTGTATTGTCTGATGCCAAAGACATCGCGGCCATTGCCGAAATCCAAGCCAACGCGATCTTTTGGAACATGGGTGAAAACTGTACCGCCAATAGCCGCATTATTGCCCACAAAGACGTCTATGACGAACTGGTGACAGAAATGAAGAAACAGGCTGAGGTTTGGAAACTTGGCGATCAAATGGACCCCACGACCCAAAACGGTCCGCTTGTCAGCGAAGAGCATTACACCAAAGTGTCTGGCCTTGTCGAAACCGGCAAAAAGCAAGGCGCCACGGTCGCGTATGGCGGCGCGGGTGCTGGCGGCTTGAAATTCCAACCCACGGTCTTTTCTGATGTAACACAAGACATGGATATCTTTCAGCAGGAAATCTTTGGCCCCGTTGTCGGCATCACCAAGGCCGAAAGCGATGAGGACGCCATTGAACTGGCCAACGCCACGCAGTACGGGTTGGCAGCGACGCTCTACACCCAGGACGTATCCAAAGCGCATCGGTACGCCCGAAAGCTGAAGGCCGGCACAGTTGGCGTCAACGCCTATTCCGAAGGAGAGATTTCCACCCCATTTGGCGGGTTCAAAGCCAGTGGCTTCGGAGGACGGGACAATGGCATTCACGCCCATGAGCAATATACCGAGCTCAAGACGATCTGGATCAGCCTGGATGCCTGACATCAGCAGATATCTTTTATGATGCGAAACCCAACTTGTCTGGCGGCCTGGTGTGCAGCGTGGGTCTCAACGGTTGTTGTGTCCCATGCTCAAACCGATCAAGGGATCTGCCGCCAGGCTTTGCTGCTGGGACTGGATGCGTCGCTGTCGGTAGACCCGCATGAATTCACGTTGCAACGTGTTGGCCTTGCGAACGCCTTGAGAAATCCCGAAGTCGCGGACGCCATCATCGGTGGCTCAGCATCCTACGTCGTTTTTGCGGTCTACGACTGGAGCGGGACCTATGACCAGCGCGTCATCTTGGATTGGACGATCGTTGATGGCTATGACACGTTGCAAACTATTGCCGCTCAAATTGAAACAGCAGATCAAATGTCTCGGGTTGGCAAGACGGCTCTCGGGTCATCCTTAGTGTTCGCACAACAGATGTTGGACCAGCGGACACAATGCGCGACGCGTACTCTGGACTTGTCTGGAGATGGGGAAAACAACGACGGCGTCGAGCCCGAGTTCATCCGCGATCAATTGGCAGCGAATGGGATCACGGTGAATGGCCTAGTGATCGAGCAAGGCGGCGACACGGCGGGACGTGAAGACGCCTCGGCAGCGAGCCTGACGCGATACTATCATCGCAATGTCATTGCCGGACCGCTGGCGTTCACGGAAACGATTTACGGCTTTGATGATTATGAAAAAGCAATGAAACGCAAACTGCTTCGCGAACTTGTCCCCGCTTTCGCAATGGCACCGACGCGTTAGCCGCGCAGTTCCGGATAGAGCCGTGCGAGGCACTCCAAGGTTGCCCTGTACGCGTCCTCCCGATCATAGCTGTCCGGCGCCAGATGCAAACGCTGCCAATACCCGTCGGTCAACGTGTCCATCCAATCCGCGATCTGTTCTGCTTCTTCTTTTGTGGTTTCTGGCAGAACACGGCGCCAAACGGCTGACAACGCCACACGACGCACAGCATCAAAGTTTCCCGCCACTTGGGCATATGTTTCGGTGAACCTCAGCTCCCCCCAAAAAGCAAACCAAAGCGGCAAGACGGTTGGCCCGCACGCCTCCTGATCAAAATCCGCACGCAGCAAAGCATGCAATTGCGACAGGGGATCATCGCCAGCATCCGCCAATGCCCGGGTCCAAAGCGCTTCATATCCAGCATATAAATCCCGCAGCGTTTCCGTCAGCAGACCAGATTTGGATTTGAAGTAAAAAACCGCGACACCTTGGCTTAGCCCAGCTTCGTCAGCGACTGTGGCCAAGGTTGTTTTTGCCAACCCATGGGTCAAGATCGAACGACGCGCAGCGTCAAGAAGCTGCCTGCGCCTCCGCTCGGCGTTTTCCTTCCGCTCTTTCCTGGGCCGTTTCATTTGTTGAGCTTCAGACAAGGAGCGCTCCCTAAACCGCCTGTTTTCTGATGGAAATTAAGCACAGCTCTTCTCACGGGTCACGAAATTTATTTGAGCGCTCAAAAAAACTTTACGTAGAAATGCCATGCAGATACGTTCTCTGCCATGTCGCTAAAGACCTCATACGATGCCATTGTCATTGGTGCTGGCCATAATGGCTTGACGACTGCCGCCTACCTCGCACGTGCCGGTCTTCAGGTTCTGGTCGTTGAAAAAAACGATTGGATCGGGGGCGCCGCTGTCAGCAGATCGCTTTACGAGGGTTGGACCTATTCCAACTGTTCGTACGTGTGTTCCCTGCTCCGACGTGAGATCGCGCGGGATCTAGATCTGCCAAAATACGGGCTGCAGGTCATTCCCTACGAGGGCGGAGCGAGCTTTACCCGCGACGGCGATTATTTTGCTTATTACTCGGATCACAATGCCTTGCGTCGAGAGATGGCGCGACATTCGCCAAGAGACGCTGATGCCTATCAGGCGTACAGCCAGGCCATCATGCGCCAATGCCGCTTCATTCGTCCGTTCTTGTTACGCGACGCGCCCGACCCTGCCTCTCTCAGACCGCGCGACTTGGGGGAAATGGCGTATTTGGTGAAGAAGGCCCATGGCCTGGGCAAAAAGGAACTGGGCGAGACGCTGCGCTTTTGGACGATGTCCATCGGCGATTTTCTGGATGAGCATTTCGAAAATGATCTGATCAAGGCGCATTTGGCGGGGTCCGGCATTATCGGTACGGGTTTGGGCGTGTATTCCCCAGGCACAGCTTATGTGCTGCTCCATCATTACATGGGCGATATCGATGGCGGTATCGGCGCATGGGGATTTGCCCGTGGCGGAATGGGCGCGATCTCCAACGCCATCGGCTCTTGTTTCGAAGACCATGGCGGGACGATTCACAAGGGCGCTGGCGTTGAGGAAATCTTGAGCAAGGACGGGCGCGTTATCGGCGTCGCACTAGAGGACGGGAAAGAGTTCCGCGCGCCCGTCGTTGCATCGAATATGGACGTAAAACGCACGTTCCTCGAGCACGTGGATCGCTATCAATTGCCCTTGGATTTCCAGCGCGCAGTCGAGCGTTTCAAGATCCGCGGATCGTCAGCCAAGCTGAACATCTCACTCGACAAGTTTCCCCAATTCCCCGCCGTGCCTGAGCACGCCAGCTTTATACGCGGGGATATGCACGCCTCGGAATCGCTGTGGGAGCTTGAACGCGCGTATGACGATTGGAAAAACGGCAGATGGTCTGAACGTCCCTATATCGACATGCTGATCCCCAGCCAGATTGACCCGACAATGGCGCCCCCGGGCAGTCACATGATGACCGTGTTCGTTCAATACGCCCCATATGACTTGGAGGTGAACGGCAAGAGATCTGCCCGGAACTGGGACGATGCTCACCGCACTGCAATGGCGGAAACTGTGTTGGACCAGATGTCGGTGGCCTGCCCTGACATCCGTGACCGCGTGTTGCACATGGAGGTCCGCTCGCCCCTGGAACTCGAAAACGAAGTTGGCTTGACCGAGGGTAACATTTTCCAAGGCGAACTGACATTTGATCAGTTGTTTTTCAACCGCCCCATCCCCGGGTATTCGCAATACGACACCCCCATCGCGGGCTTGTACATGTGTGGATCCTCTGCCCACCCCGGCGGCGGTGTCATGGGCGCGCCAGGCGCCAATGCAGCCCGCGCCATCATCCGCCGGGAAGCCAAGCACACCCGGATGAAGGGGTATGCCGCATGAGCTATGACGCGGTGGTGATCGGCGGTGGGATCAACGGCTTAGTCGCGGCAAGCGTTCTTGCGCGCGGCGGTCAAAGGGTCTGCCTGTTAGAACAAACCTCGCAACTTGGCGGAATGGCAGCCGGCGGGCCGGAGGGCGGGTCGCGCATGGCACATGCACTTTGGAACCTGAGCCCTGTGGTCCGCCGGGACATTGGGATGGATCGGCACAAATGGCCGTTCCGCCTGACACCGCTGCGCACGGTTGCCTTCGCACCGGACGGCAATCATGTGATCCTTGATGGGTCAATACCGCGCTTTGCCGATGGAAGCACGCATCCAGACGCCGATGCATACCGCAGCCTAATGAAACAGCTTACGGATTATGGCGCGTTACTGCGCCAGCTGGCCGAAGGACCTCCGCCGGGCTTCGACGGGCCAATCGCGTCCACATCCACGATCCGCGAAATCTGGCGGCTTGCGCGGTTTGGGATTGGGCTGAAACGGATGGAGAAACGTGCGTTTCGACGCTTCCTTCAGGTCCTTCTGTCAAATGCATATGATCTGATCCTTGATGATCTGAAAGACGGGCCTCTCGCTGGGGTTCTGGCCGCTGATGCTGTACGCGGCGCGGCGATGGGGCCGAGATCTCCGGGCACCGTCTTCTCGCTCATTTACCGTATGGGTCACGGGGGTGTCGCTTCGGTTCCCGAAGGCGGAATGCAAACTGTCATTGACGCATTCGAGGCTGCGGCTTTGAAAGCACGTGTTGATATTCGGCGCGACACCAGGGCCATCCGGATTTTGCGCGAAGGCGACCAAATCGTTGGAGTCGAGACTGACCAGAGAGAGCTCATTTCAGCCCACAAGCTACTGAGTAGTACCGGCGCCCTTCGCACTGCCCAATTAGCGGGGATCGACACTTTCGATATCGAAGCCACTCGTCGACTGCGCAAAATCCGCGCATGTGGCACAGCGGCAAAGATAAACCTGACTTTGAATTCACCGGTGGAGGTGTCCGGATTGTCGCCGGCCGCAACTCCAGTACGCTATGTCCTAGCGCCGTCCGCCGATTACGTCGAGCGCGCCTTCAATCCATCGAAGTACAAAGCAATGTCAGACGCCCCGGTGATCGAAGCGATCCAGCTCAAAGATCAAACGCTTTCGCTAATCGTGCAATACGCACCGGTCGATCTGGATGGCGGATGGACGGGCAAGGCGAAAGCTGAGCTTCTAAAGCGCACGCTGACGGCCTTGTCGCCCCATATGCCAGGGCTCGAAACCTCGATTACCGCGTCTGAGATTATCACGCCCGACCAGATAGAGACAGAAACAAGCGCGCCGGGCGGTCACTGGCATCATGCCGAAATGGCCTTGGATCAACTCCTGACGCTCCGCCCGACCAACCTGATGGGAAGATATGCCTTTGGTCCAAAGGGCTTGTTCCTCTGCGGAGCGGGAACACACCCGGGTGGCGACGTGATGGGGTTGTCCGGTCGAAATGCCGCGCGGGTGGCGTTGGAGGTCGCGACATGAGCGTGTTTACTGATCCCAAACTTGGACTGATTGAAGGTCCGGTTCATACACGGCTGGAAGAACAATGCCGTGCGAAAGCTTGGTACGATTGGGCGGGATACGCCGCACCAGCCGTGCTGGATGCTGTCGAGTTCGAGTATTTTGCGCTGCGCAATCAGGCCGCGCTCCTCGATATCTCACCCATGCACAAGTATCGCATTCAAGGCCCTCAAGCGACCGCGATGCTGAACCGGATGATGACCCGTGACGTGACCCGAATTGGTGTGAACCGGGTCGGCTACACGCTTTGGTGCGATGAAGAGGGGATGGTCATCGATGACGGCACCCTCTTTCGTCTGGGTGAAGATGACTGGCGCCTGTGTTGTCAGGAGCCGATGCTGATTTGGTTGTTGGATGCCGCGTGGGGGTTCGACGTTACTGTCAAGGACGAAAGCCACGACATCGCCGGGTTCGCGCTGCAAGGTCCCTCCTCGTTCGCTGTACTGGAAAGCACAGGTTGGAACGTCGGATCGCTAAGACCGTTTGACCTGGTCGAAGTTGAGCCCGGTCTGATGGTTTCCCGCACCGGCTTCACGGGTGATCTGGGATATGAGATTTGGATGTCTTGGGACAAAGCGCTTTCGGTATGGGACACGCTTTGGGACGCTGGCAATCTTTGGGGGCTACGTGCCATTGGGTACGAAGCCGTTGATTTTGCGCGGCTTGAGGCTGGGTTCATCACGGCCGGTGTCGATTTCCAACCGATCCATGCGACGGAGCGCCTGCACAGAGGGGTCACGCCCTATGAGCTGAGTCTTGGACGGTTGGTTCATCTGGACAAGGACCACTTTAACGGGCGTCGTGCCTTGCTGAAGGCCAAGGGCGCTCCGCGCAGCCAGTTGATGAAGGTAGATGTCGAAGGATTCAAACCTGCAAAAGGCGCGTTGGTCTATCACCGGAAGAAACGGGAAGTCGGACACATAACGTCTGGCATCTGGTCGCCTACCGCAAAACGCAACATCGCATTGGCCCATGTGAAAATGCCATGGGCCAGCAAACGGCCCTCGGATCTGTGGGCCGAAATATACACACTTGAAGAAGGCAAATGGGACACGCGCATGGCGCGACTGACACCGATCAAAAGCGCTTTCTTTGCACCGCCCCGCGCGCGCGCCACGCCCCCTGCTCGCACTTAGCTCCGAAGGAAAACGGTATGAACGATCTCGCCAATACACCCTCTCAACAGGATCTGACTGATTGGGACCGTGACCATCACCTGCACCCTTGGGGCAGTATGGAGGGATGGCGCAACGATGAATACATGCGGGTGAACACAGCGGACGGTGTGTATGTCTGGGACGACGCCGGGAAGAAATACATCGACGGTCCCGGCGGAATGTGGTGCGTGCAAATTGGGTATGGTCGCCAGGAAATGGCAGACGCCATTGCTAAACAAGTGATGGAAATGCCCTATGCCTCGCCGTGGGCATTTACAACCAGCCCGGCCGCTGTTCTTGCCAAAAAGATCTCAGGTATGACGCCGGGTGATTTGAACACGGTGCATTTCACCACTGGCGGTTCAACCGCTGTCGATACCGCTTTGCGAGCAGTGCAGTTCTTGAACAACCGGCTTGGTCGACCAGAGAAGAAGATCGTGATTGCCCGAGAGAAGGGATATCACGGATCGACTTATCTGGCGTCAACGGTCACAGGCAAGGAACGCTTTAAAACCAAATTCGACAATGCGGATATTGTGCGATTTCTGCCTGATGTGAACCCATATCATCGCCCCAAGGGAATGAGTACCGAGGCGTGGTGCGATGAAAAGGTCGCAGATTTGGAGAACATGATCGCAGAGGTTGGCCCGGACAAAGTTGGCGCTTTTATCGCCGAACCGATCCTGTGTTCTGGTGGCGTCATCGTACCACCGGACGGATACCACAAACGCACGCTTGAGATCTGCCGAAAGCATGACATCCTGTATATCTCGGACGAGGTCGTTACGGGATTTGGCCGATTGGGACATTGGTTCGCGTCCGATCCCGTCTATGACATCGTTCCGGACATGATTACCTGCGCCAAGGGTCTGACCTCGGGCTACCTGCCCCTAGGGGCTTGCATCATCTCCGATGCCGTGATGGAGCGTATGGCAGGTGCTGAAGGCGACGATGTGTTTTACAACGGCTATACCTATTCCGGTCATCCTGTCAGTTGTGCCGCGGCTTTGAAAAACATCGAGATTATGGAACGCGAAGACATTCTCGGCCATGTTCGCCAGGTCACGCCGCATTTTCAGGAGCGTCTGCGTCAGATAGGTGAAAAATTCGATATTGTGGGTGATGTACGGGGCGACGGGCTGCTGGGGTGTATCGAGTGTCGTCCTGATCTGGAACACGAGACCTATGATGCGTATTTGCAATTCGGCCAAAAGCTAGATGATGCTTGCGAAGAGATGGGTCTGCTGCTGCGTCCCTTTGGGAACATGGCCGTCTTCTCGCCCCCATTGGTGATCTCAAAAGACGAGATCGACCAGATGTTCGACATCATGGAAGTAGGGCTGAAACAGATCAGCGCCGAATACAATGCCTGAGATCGCACACCTGCCCGCCAATGCCATGACCGTCGCCGACCGGCTGTTGGCAGATGGCGCAGTTATCGTTGAGCGCGTTATCCCCAACGATCTGCTGAACACTGTTCTGGGGGATCTGCGCGCCCCATTCGATGAACAAGGTTTGAAATTCACCAATGATTTCAACGGCTACAAAACGCGTCGCTTAGGCGGAATTCTGGGTCTCAGCCGTGCCGCGGCCGACATTCTTGCGCATCCGCTTGTCTTGGGCGTCGCCGATCATGTGCTCAAAGAACATTGCGAAAACTACCGGATTGGGTCGTCAACTGCGATTGAAATCATGCCCGGCGAAGGGGATCAGGTGCTTCACCGGGATGATGACTTCTACCCGATTCGCGTGCCCGGGATTGAATGGCAAATCTCAGCCATGGTGGCCCTGACCGACTTCACCGCTGAAAACGGAGCGACGCGTGTGGTGCCCGGCTCCCAAGATATGCGCGAGATTGAGGACATATCCGAAGAAGAGATCTCGCAAGCTGTCATGCCGAAAGGGTCGATCCTGTTCTATCTGGGGCGCTCTGTGCACGCGGGTGGGAAAAACAACACCAGTGTTCCGCGCACAGGCTTGATTACGACCTACTCCCTTGGATGGTTACGTCAGGAAGAGAACCATTACCTGACCATCCCGCGCGAGATCGCGGACAGCTACCCCGAGCACATCAAGCGGTTGATGGGATATCAGTCACATGGTCCCTATCTGGGTGTGTATCCAGGAGACCCGGACGGCAATTGGTGGGGCGCCTAGGCCTGCGACGCCAACCAATCGCTGCGTGGCAATTCGAACCACGAGACCTCTTCTCGATACGCGCGCCCCATTCCATAGTCGTACATGCCCGACTTTCTGAGCACATGTTGTGACGCCGCATTTTCGGGATCCGTGCAAGCCACCACCACATCGAGTTTCGTTTGTTCAAATGCAAATCGGAGCAGGCGTTTGCAAATCTCCGTCGCATACCCCCTGCCCCAAGCAGACCGTTTCAAAAGATATCCAACCTCGATCTGGTCAGTTGGATAAGTATCGGGAACCAGCGACATCCAGTCGGTGTCGTCCAGCTCGATGGGGATTGGTGTTAGCACCCCATCGCCAATTTTCTCGCCTGTTTCCTTGAGCTCTGCACACCAAATACCCAGCCGTCCCCCTGCGCCGCGGCGCGTAACCAGATGCATCTCCGCCGCGACTTGATCCTCTGTCAGAGGCTCCCCAGTGACGTACTTCATAGTCTCTGCGTCGGTTAAGACTTCGTTGGCTATGTCGATATCGTCTTCCGTGAAAGGGCGCAGTTTCAGCCGGTCGGTTTCAAGAACAAGTGCTTCGAGTGGCAGTTGCGAGATCATACCGGCTTCCGACCGCGGATGTGGTGCGGGCAGTGTTCACCCTTTTCAAGTACACCAACCAACCGCTCCCAAATATCGATTTGATGCGTGATGAAGTCCTTGCCGTGCCGCTCTTCCCAGCGCGCGCGATTGGGCCCAGACAACTCAGCCAACTCTTCTGCCGCAACGCCAGCATACCATGCGTTCCGATTGACCAACTCAACATCAACGAACCCTGCATCGGACATGGCCTTGGCGTATCGATCCGGGGACGCCATCGCGAACTCCAGTCCTTCGGCTGCGATATAATCGGCCATCTGGTCCGAAGGTGGACCGTCGTGTGACATCAACCAATCCGACGCTGCAAATTGTCCACCGGGCTTCAAAACACGGAATGCATCTTTGGCCATTGCCTCTTTGTCAGGGATATGAATGATCGAGTCCTTGGACACGACAACATCAAAAGTTGCATCGCCGAACGGAAACGGTCCGGGAGACACTTTTGTGACGGTCACTTGATCCATGACCGATGCATCGCTGGCGCGTTTGCGCGCGGCCTCACACACGGGATCTTCAACGTCGATGCCGGTTACATGCGCGGCGCCATACTCCTTGACCAGCGTCACGGCGATCGCCCCTGAACCACAACCGATATCCATCACATGCTTGCCAGCGATGTCGACGCCTTGCAGAACGCGCGCAACTTCCTCAGGCCCGCCAGGTGACAGGAAACCTTCTCCCCACAGCTCTTCCAGAAAGTCGATATGTTGTGTGTCATACAGGTCTTCGTCCGACATGGCGCTCCCTTTCGCGGTGTCAATTCGTCGACTATTTCGCCTTTGCACCAACGCAACAAGCCTTTTTCCTAAGCAGGTTACCAGATTTCGACACTTTGCCCACTGAATGGACATTCAATCAATTGAAATGCTGCGACGCGCTTGATAGGGATCTGCGGAAACGACGGAGTGTGGGAGAGCTTTCATGTCGGACATCCTGCCCAGCCAGGCGCAAACCGTTATCATTGGCGGTGGTTCGATTGGAACCAACACCGCCTATCACCTGACCAAACTCGGCCATAAGGACGTGATCGTTCTGGAACAGGGACAGCTCACGTCCGGCACGACTTGGCATGCTGCAGGTTTGATCGTTGCTGGACTTTTGAAGTCTGAAGCCGAATGCGCGATCTATACCCATGGGCGAGAACTTTATGCCAATCTTGAAAAGGAAACCGGCATTCCCACCGGGTTTCGAGATGTCGGGTATCTTCAGATCGCAACCAACGAAGAACGCTTACACGAAATGCGCCGGGTCGCTGCGTTCATGCGCCGGTACGGGATCAACAACCACGAAGTGTCAATCAAAGAAGCCCAGGACATGTTCCCGATCGGGGATCTGTCTGATGTGGTTGGTGCCTTCTATATCCCCGAGGACGGACGTGCGAACCCTGTCGATGTGACCATGTCGTTGGCTAAGGGGGCACGGATGGGTGGCGCCCGCATTTTCGAGGGCATTCGCGTCACCGAAATCATCGCCAAAAATGGCACTGCAACGGGCGTTCGCACGGCAGACGGCCAAACGATCAATGCGGAAAACGTCGTGATCTGCGGCGGTATGTGGTCCAGGCAACTGGGAGAGAAGCACGGGGTCAATCTGCCCCTTCAAGCGGCGGAGCACTATTACCTGATCACTGAAGCGATCCCGGATCTGCCCCGTGACCTCCCGGTCTTGGAGGATCCCTCAACCTATACCTACTACCGCGAGGAAGTGGGCGGCATGATGCTGGGCTTGTTCGAACCGGGTGCAGCAGCTTGGAAACTGGACGGGATTCCGGACGATTTCCAGTTTGGAGAAATCGAACCGGATTGGGACCGTGTTGGCCCGGATCTGGAAAAAGCCTATTCGCGCGTGCCCGAGACCATGAATTACGGCGTGAAGAAGCTGTTCTGCGGGCCGGAAAGTTTCACGCCCGATTTGGCGCCTTTAGTCGGACCGACACCAGAACTTCGCAATCTTTGGGTGGCATGTGGCATGAATTCACTGGGCATCTTGAATGGTGCCGGTACGGGCATGACATTGGCGCACTGGATCGTCGATGGGCTGCCGCCGATCGATGTGACAGGGATAAACGTGAACCGCTTCACCAAATGTGAAGCGACCCCTGCATTTCGTCGGGACCGGACGCCTGAATTGCTAGGCAAACTCTTTGGTCAACATTTCCACAACGAAGGGTACAAAACGGCGCGGGATGTCAAGCGGTCGGTCTTGCATGACAGACTAAAGGCAAATGGTGCCTATTTCGCCGAAGGTCATGGTTGGGAGATGCCCGATTGGTTCGCCCCTACCCCGGAGCAAGCCAAGATCGAAAAACTCAGCTGGTACCGCCAGAACTGGTTCGACTGGCATGCAGAAGAGCATCGCGCCGCGCGGGAAGACGTCATCGTGATGGATATGTCGACCATGTCTTGCTTCATGGTGGAAGGCCCCGATGCCTGTGCGCTGATGTCTCGACTTTCGTGCAACGAAGTCGATGTTGCGCCGGGTCGTGTCGTCTACACTGCCTGGGTCAACGAACGTGGCGGGTTCGAGGCCGATTTGACCGTCACACGCCTGAAGAATGATAAGTACATGGTCGTGGTGGGAGAAAACTCCCATGGCCATACCGAGATGCGCATGCGGCGCCACATTGCCGACGGAGAATTCGTCGTTATCACCGATGTCACCTTCTCCCGCACGCAAATCAATGTGCATGGCCCGAAATCGCGTGAGCTGCTTCAGCGTATCTCTGGCGCCGATCTTTCCAACGACGGGTTCCCATTCATGTCAGCGCGGGAAATCGACGTAGGATACGCCAATGTCTTGGCTTACCGCGTAACCTTCATTGGCGAGCTGGGATGGGAATTACATGTACCCAGCGTTCAGGCAGTCCAAACGTATGACCTTATCAAAGAGGCAGGTAAGGATCTGGGCCTGCGCGACGCGGGTATGCAAACACTGAATTCACTACGGCTTGAAAAGGCATATCGTGACTTTGGCTTGGATGTCGATAATACCGACAATCCGATCGAAGCGGGCCTGGCCTTCGCCGTAAAATTGGATAAGCCGGGCGGGTTCATTGGCCGAGATGCGCTTGCCGAGATAAAAGCCCAGGGTACGCCAAAGACGCGCATGTTGCAGTTCCTGCTCAACGACCCGGAGCCTCTCATGTACGGCAATGAAATGGTTTATTTGGGCGATCAGCAAGTTGGATACATCCAAGTTGGCGGCTATGGTCACTCGCTCGGCGGTGCTGTCGGCATCGGCTTTGCGGAATTGGATGAACCGTTGACCGCAGATATCGTTGGATCTGGCGAATGGTCGATCGAGATTGCAGACGAAAAATACCCAGCGACTGCCTCTCTAAAACCATTGTATGATCCGGAAATGAAGAAGATCAGGTGTTGAAGTGCGACGCGAACGCTCGCCTCAAACAGACGGGATGTAAGCAACTGACTTAGGCACGCTTGTCAAACACGCGCATTTCAAAGTTGGCAGTGAAAACAAGATCATAAATTGAAAAACATCGAGCGAAATTTGAACCGCAACGAAAGCCCGTCTAAGAAATGCAAGTATTGCAGAGTAAACGCTCCGGCACTTCTCGCGCGTTACGCGCTCTGAACCCGACGAAGGCGCAATTGGCAACCCGAAAATATAGGGTTTTCTAGGGCAGCACCAATACCACATTTTATATTTTTATAGTTGTTAATCAATGATTTATCCATTTTCTGGATGAGCAGCCACAGCCAAATCCCTGGAGTTTTCCTCCCCCGCAAGAAAAAAATCTCCGAATGAGGGGACCGCGGGTCTAGGGGCCGCGATTGGTGGACTTTTGACCCTCCCCCCCTGCCCTACTCAGCTCTCCGTGGTCCAGGAGAGAGTGCTGCCCCTGATGCACGCGGGCTCCTTCTAGCCGGGCTCACGCGCCCCCAGCGAGCAACTCACTGGCTTCAAGGATCTGCGTGACCGCCTTTCCGAATGACAGCTCGTCGGATCGCACTGCGGCGGCGAGCGCGTCCAACATTTCATCTGGCAGCGCTCCGAGCGCCAGGTAGCCGCGCTCTGTATCGCCAAGCCTCTGTACGACCGCGCTTTCCAGACGGGCTCTGCTGTGCGCAATTCCACGCGTGCCGTACAGCGCATCGGTTGCCTTTTCCTGGCTCGTTTTGATGGCTCTTTTTCTCAGCAGCAGTTTCTTTGGTTCTTTCTTAGGTTTACCGGAAGACTTCTTCCGGCGCAGAAGACAGGATTTTTCCGCTTGGCGATACGCGTGTTTGTCCCCTTGAAAGAAGTTGATCTCGTAGTTGTTGGGGGCTGGGATCCCCGGACCTTTTATGACTTTGATCAGGCCAGCCGTCTCAAGTTCGTTCTGCGCAGTTCGTACAGATCGCGTTGAGCAGTCCAGTGCCAGTGCTAGTGTTTCCTGGCTCGGGTTACACTGCTTCGTCCGATGATTGTGATGGTCGATAAGTCGGGCGAACAATTGGAAAGCGCGAGGTGATATATCATGACACACCAGCGCAAGATGCAGCGTAAACCACTTGTAAAGCGGGATGCCGCGGACCTCGCTCATTGGGCCGACACCTGAGCTTCTATCCAATCACGGATGTCGGACACGCGATAGCGGACCAGACGACCGATGCGGATGTACCGGGGTCCCTCGTCGCGAGAAACCGCCAGCTCTAGAAACCGTTTCGGAATGCCGAACCGCAGTTCGACTTCGTCCCGCGTAAGGAGGCGTTCATCGCCGTCAGTATCGTATGGTTGCTTCTGATCAAGTTGCGTGGCCAGCAGTATCCGTTGAGGAGATTATGAGCAAACGACGTTGAGACGCCCCCTGAGGCTTGTGAGGCTGGCCAATACTCCGAGCGCTTTTGAAAAAAAGGAGCATCCAAAAGGTTTAGGGCAATTCTGGGGGCAAATTGTTCCTTTCCAAACACAGACTTGCTCGGAAATCAGCACCATATCACAGGGTCGTTGCGCTCAACCTGATGTCGAGCTCTTCGAAGTAATTGAGCCACGCCCCGAGACTATTACGCGTCTTCGCTTGCTTCTTGGCCCGATGTGACATGGCTCCGACGGTGGGATCTGCTATCCGCAGCCGATCAATAGCCGCGCCCAGCGCCCGGCCATCGCCTGCTGGGACGACTTGTCCGGTGACTTCATTCTCTACGTAGTCCGCGATCCCATGAGATCGGGTTATCACCAACGGTAACCCCAACTTCTGTGCACCCACCATCGTGATATGGCCGCAGGCCGTCGTCTCAGATTTGAGTGGGATCACAAGGCCAGCACTGTCTTGCGCGATTTTCCAAGTTTGATCATGGGGCAAATCTGTGAAGACCCGAACATTCGGAGGAAATTGCACACCTGCAATGCTGTAGGGGCGGGCAACCACGGCCATCACCGTATCCGGCCGGTCCGCCATAACGTCCGCCAAAAGCGCATAGTCGCGGCCTTCACCGCCGATTGAACAGAGATAGCCGTCGCTTGAAGCGTTTAGACTGAGGGGCAAGACCGGTCCGGGTTCAGGCGGATCCATCGCCCAAGGCAGAAAACGCAGGCGTTCTTTCGGGATGTCAAAGTGGTCGGCATAAAGATCGACTTCAAACTGAGAGAACACGATGAACTCGTCAACGCCCGCGAATGCCTTGCTTTGACTGCGGCGGCGCCATCCTTCGGGCAGTTCGGTATAGTTGAAGGCAAAGGCGATATGGGGCGTATCCGGCGTATAGCGCGCACGCAGCGTTTCGGTCGCGGCCGCCATCAGTGGCAAGTGTGAGACGAGGACAGACCTCTCAGGTGCCTGCCGCGCCACGCCGACGGCTTGGGCGGCGGCGCGCCACCGCGCTACGTTGGGCCGTCTCAACCGCTGCTCAATCAGGTTTCGTGGTCGCCCATAAACAAACTGCCACGTCATCCCGTCTTTCTGGGAGAGCGGCTCCAGAAAGCGCCATTCGGGCCCAAGCAGATCTGACGTGTTGATAAAGTGCATTCCACCGGCCGCCTTGCGATAGCCGATCGATATTTTGCTTGCCTCAAACTGTCTAGTGTCAAGTCATTGTGGAAGGCGTCACGCTGCAACCTGAGATGCGTCTTCCCCTACCCTATCCTGTTGCAAAGCCCGAACCAGACTTGCGATAAGCCTCGCGTGGTGGTGCAAAAACGTCGAGGACTTTCGCACCCTCGGGTCCGGCGCGAAACCCATGTTCGACACCACCCGGAGTGCGCCAAAAATCGCCCTGTCCAACCGGAACGTCGACACCATCCTGAACACGGACACCGCTTCCCTCAAGGAGGACACCCCATTGTTCTTCGGGATGCGCGTGGATGGATCCTTCACTCAAAGGTTCGAAGCTTACGACGGAAAACATGGCCTGTTCGCCCGGAAACACACGGGTTTCAATGCCCGCAGCAAGCGTACGCGCGACGCCCTCGCTCAGGTCAGCGAAGTTAAAGAATGTGTCTGGACGGCTCATGGCAAATCTCTCCGAATTGCTGCGGGTTCGTGATCAAGTTCGAAAATGTCGTACGTGGTTTCGCCCGCCAGAATGCGGGCGCGGATGGTTTCCTCCCGTGCCGCGACGCGTGCGACCTTCGACAGAACATCCCCGGCAAGGTGCGCCGGTATGACCACGACGCCATCGTCATCGCCTACGACAATATCTCCCGGGGAAACGTTGACGCCCCCAACGATCACCGGAATATCAATCTCGCCTGGCTCTGCTTTGGATGTCGCCTCGGGATGAAATCCTCGGCAAAATACCTGGAACCCCAGGGCGGCGATGTCTGCACTGTCGCGAATGGTGCAGTCAAAGACGGCACGGCAATCCCCTTGGCTTTGCACCCATCCGCCAGCAAATCACCGAACGGTCCAAAGCGGTCCGACGCAGCGCCATCCACCACAAGAATGTCACCGGGTTGCGCGGTATGGACGGACCGATGAATGGCACCATTCTGACCCGGTGTGATCCGCACCGTACGTGCGGTCCCCGCGATACGTTGTCCCGGGATCAGCGGCTTGATTGCCGAACTGAGGGGCCGCACGGCGGGATCCGCGTTGCACAAGTTGCCCGTAGGATAGGCTGCGAAATCGGATGCGATCATAGGTTGGCCTCATGTCGGGACAAAAATCCTGCCATCGCCGCCCAAAGAGCTGGCGGATTAGAATACATCGGGAAATGGCCGGAATCCGGGATTTCGATGACCTCAACTCCGATGTCGGGCAAGCGGTTCAGATAAGACAAGTGCCGGTTCTGCGCCCCGTGCACAAAAGCCCGCGGGCACTTCAAGTCAGCCATAATCCCCATCAAGTTGGTGTTGTCGGACAGATCGACCATCGAGCGAAAGATTGGGGCGATGCTGGTAGGCCGAACCTTGCAATCCAAAGCGGTGACATAGAGTGCCGAGGCAAACTCACTGCGCTGGCGCACACGCTCTTTGAAGCCTGCAAAAAAGCCGTCCGCCGTCTGAGCGGGATAGTCGATTATCTGACGGGACAGAAAACAATCCTCAGGCGCGACATTCCCCTCAATGTCAAAGAAGCTGAGCACTTGTTCGGGCGCAGCTTGGGCAAGCATCAATGCTGTGAGCCCCCCCATCGAGTGGCCTGAGAGGTGAAACTGATCAAGCTCCAATTCGGCACAGGCAGCGCGCGCAACCTCAACCAGAAATGGGATCGACAGAGCATCAGGATTGCTGATCGATGATGCACCGCAACCCGGCGCATCCCAGAGTACAAGATCGCGCCCGCGAAACTCTTCCCGCAAGGCCAGATCGGCGTAGTCCTCTTTTGTGGACCCGAATCCATGCAGGCAAAGCAACGTGGGTAAAGGTCCGGACCGGCGCAAATACGCGAGGCTGATATCAGTCCCCCGGACGTTCAAATCCAAAGTGGCGCTGTCCATGGCGTCATTCTTCTGTTTCGCAGATTCGCGTTTATCAGACGTTTTTGTAGACGATTCGCCGGAGAAATGCTATATCCACCGCATGATTGACGTAAAAGATCGTGAAATACTGTCGATACTCCTTGAAGGGGCTGACATCTCAAAAGCCGAAATCGCCCGCAGGGTTGGCCTTGCGGCCTCGGCTGTCTCCGAACGAATCCGGCGCATGGAAACCGACCAAATCGTCCGGGGATATGAGGTGCGGATTGATCCGCGTGCTTTGGACAAGCCCCTTTTGGCCTTTGTCTTTGTCACAGACGCAAAGCCCAGCATGGGCTTTGACACAGCCTCGGCGTTGTCGGAAGTGACCGGGTTGGAAGAGCTACACAAGATCGCTGGCGAAGACTGTTATCTTTTAAAGATCAGGGCCGCTGGGACGGACGAGCTGAACGCGATTATCGAAAGACAGATCAACCCGGTGCAATCTGTCACTCGGGTCAGAACGACAATTGTTCTGCAGTCCGTGACCGAGAAGGCTTGCTTAGCCGGGCACAACCTTTTGGCGGAGAACGCAAGTTAGAACGCACAAGCCAAGCGTGATGCGTCACCCCACTTAAGCTACTGGCATTCTGGATGAGCAGAGCTCAGAGCCTGGATCTAACCGACCTGCACAGCGCGATCATTCCCGTCAAAAAATGCCACGGCCCCCGCTTCACATCGCACCCCTATGTCCTGACCTTCCGCAAATCCGTGTCCATGGCCAGACCGCATGATCAATCGGTCTTTTCCCAGCCAAAGATGGATGAGGGTCTCAGCGCCCAAAGCTTCGACAAGCGCTACTCTTGCTTGAGGACCGCCAGGATCCACACTCAGCGCCTCCGGACGGACGCCGATCGAAGACGCACTTGGTGGCGTGCCCGGCACCAGCTTTGCCAACGCCTGACCGGCATCGGACGTCATCGAAAAGACATTCATCGGTGGTGCGCCCACGAATTCGGCAACGAACACGCTTGCAGGATTTTGGTAGAGCTCCATCGGTGTTCCGATTTGCTCGATGCGCCCTTCGGACATGATCACGATACGATCCGCAAGGCTCATCGCTTCGACCTGATCATGGGTGACAAAGACGAACGTTGCATCCAACCTTTGGTGTAGGTCTTTGAGTTCCGCACGCAACTGAGTGCGGAGTTTCGCGTCAAGGTTTGACAGCGGTTCATCGAACAAGAAAACCGAAGGTTCCCGGACAATGGCGCGCCCCATAGCCACACGCTGTCGTTGCCCGCCCGACAGCTGCCGAGGTTTCCTGTCCAGAAAGCGTTCGATTTGCAGGGTCGAAGCGGCTTGCGCGATCCTTTTGTCGATCTCAGCACGCGGCATGCCCTGGTTCTTAAGACCATATTCCATGTTCTTGCGTACCGACATATGCGGGTAAAGCGCGTAATTCTGAAACACCATCGCAATGTCGCGCTCACCGGGTTCCAGGTCGTTCACCACGCGCCCGCCTATTTCAACGGTGCCGTCAGAGATGGTCTCGAGGCCTGCGATCATCCGCAGAATTGTCGACTTTCCGCATCCCGAAGGCCCCACAAGCACAATGAACTCGCCATCCGCGATGTCGATGTTCGCGTCCGAGACAGCGGTGACGCCACCTGGATATGTCTTGCCAACGCTGGTCAGTTTCAGATCGGCCATATTATTTCTCGCTTTCTACCAGGCCCTTCACAAAGAGCTTTTGCATTGCCAGGACAACGATCACCGGAGGGATCATGGCCAGAATTGCCGTGCCCATGGTCAGGTGCCAGATCGGGATCCCCTCGCCCACGTTCACCATGCGCTGAATGCCCATGACGATGGTGTAGAGATCTTGGTCCGTGGTGATCAGGAAGGGCCAGAGATACTGGTTCCACCCAAAGATAAAAAGAATGATGAACAGCGCCGCGATATTGGTCTTGGACAGTGGCAACAGGATATCAAAGAAAAAGCGGATTGGACCTGCGCCGTCGATCCGCGCGGCCTCCACCAGTTCGTCAGGGATCGTCAAAAAAAATTGCCGGAACAAGAAGGTGGCCGTCGCTGATGCAATCAGGGGAATGATCAGACCTGAATAGCTGTTGAGCATGCCCAGCGAGGCAACCACATCATATGTCGGCAAGATACGCACCTCGACCGGGAGCATGAGTGTGATGAAGATTAGCCAGAAGAACACCATTCGGAACGGAAAGCGGAAATAGACGATCGCATAGGCGGACAGCAGCGATATCGCGATCTTACCGAAGGTGATGCCAACGGCCATAATCAAGCTGTTCCACATCATACGAGCGACAGGCACACCGCCGGCCGCATCGACGCCACCAGCCAACAGGGTGCTGTAGTTCTCATAGGCCTGATCCCCAAACCACATCGGGATCGGGCTGGAGGATAGCGCATCCCCGGTATGGGTCGAGGCAACAAGCGCCATCCAGACGGGAAAGCACAGCAAAACGATGCCGAGGATCAGAACGACATGGGTCAGAACGACGGCAAGAGGGCGATTTTCGACCATTAGTACTGCACCCTCCGTTCGATATAGCGGAACTGAACAAAAGTCATGGCGATCACGATCCCCATCAGAATGACGGACTGCGCAGCTGAGGATCCATAATCCTGACCGACAAAGCCGGTTGAATAGACCCGGTAGACCAGGATAGATGTTGCATCGGCCGGACCACCCGACGTAGTCGCATGGATAATCGCGAAAGTGTCGAAGAACGCGTAGACCAAGTTCACGACCAATAGAAAAAACGTGGTTGGGCTAAGTAGCGGAAAGACGATGGTCCAAAACCGCCGCACAGGGCTCGCGCCGTCAATTGTAGCAGCCTCCAGTAGGCTTTTCGGGATGGATTGCAGGCCTGCCAAAAAGAACAGGAAGTTGTAAGAGATCTGCTTCCACGCGGCTGCAACAATCACCAAGATCAAGGCTTGGTTTCCATTGACGTAGTGGTTCCAATCCACGCCCCAAATCGATTCCAGCCAATACGCAATGATCCCAAGGGATGGGTTCATCATGAAAAACCAAAGTACTCCGGCAAGCGCTGGGGCGACCGCGTAGGGCCAGATCAGGAAAGTCCGATAGGTGGTTGCCGTTCGAATGACGCGATTGGCCGCAACGGCTAATAGCAATGCAAAGGACATCGAGAGAAAAGTTACGGCAAATCCGAACACCAAGGTGGTCCAGAAGCTGCGCAGGTATCCTTCATCGCCGAATAGACGCGTAAAGTTATCGAAACCGACGAACCTTCGCGAAAACCCAAACGCATCTTCCAAAAAGAAGGACGTCTCAAGCGCCTGATAGGCGGGCCAAATGAAAAAGATCAGCGTGATCGCGATCTGGGGCGCGACCAGAAGATAGGGCAGCCAACGATGGCGGAAAACGACGCGTTTTTGCATAATGTGCTCGGCAAGCAAAGGTGAACCGGCCGGAGTTGCAACTCCGGCCGGCGCTGGTATTCAGAAAAAGGCGTGTTAACCGGCGGTGTCTTCGAAGCGACGCAGCAATTCGTTGCCCCGTTCAACGGCTGTGTCCATCGCTTCCTGGGCCGATTTGTCACCTGACCAAACGGCTTCCAGCTCTTCGTTGATCACATCGCGGATCTGTACGAAGTTGCCGAAACGCAGGCCACGGCTGTTGGCCGTCGGAGCATTCAAGCTCAGCTGCGTGATGGCCACGTCTGTACCTGGGTTGTCTGCAAAGAAGCCACGCTCTTCCATCAGCTCAGCAGCAGCAGTGGTGATCGGAACATACCCGGTTGCTTGTGCCCAATCGGCTTGCTGTTCGGTGCCCGACAGGAAGCTCAGGAATTGCGCTGCACAGGCATATTCCGCGTCTTCGTGGCCGGTCAGCGTCCACAAAGTTGCACCACCGATGATCGAGTTTTGTGGCTCGGAACGGACCGATGTGTCCAGCGGCATCGGAACCTGTGTGAACGAGAAATCGTCGATATCTGCTGCAAAACCGCCGAAATAAGCCGACGAGTTGATCCACATCGCCGCTTCACCGTTTACAAATTGTGGACGCGAGTCACCACGACGTCCGCCGTAAACAAAGAGACCTTCGTCAACCATGCCAGCGATGCGGTCGATATGCGCGACGACTTCAGGGCTGTTGATGCGCAGCTCGGTTCCCATCCCGGCAAAGCCGTTTTCCAGCGTGCCGATTTCAAGATCATGCCAGGCCGAGAAGTTTTCGATCATCGACCAAGACTGCCAGCCAAACCCCAAAGGTGACGCAACGCCAGCAGCTTTCAGCGCGCGCGCCGCTTCCACGGTTTCGTCCCAGGTGGTCGGAACTTCGATACCATTGGCTTCGAAAAGGTCCAGGTTCACCCACATGACCGGCGTGGACGAGTTGAACGGCAGAGACAGCATGTTGCCATCTGTGTCCGAGTAGTAAGAGATGACGGCAGGGATGTAGTCGCTTTCATCAAACGCGATGCCTTGATCCGCCATCAGCTGATGCACGGGGTACACGGCGCCTTCGGCCGCCATCATTGTGGCTGTGCCAACTTCGAAGACCTGAACGATGTGAGGCTGTTCGCCAGCGCGGAACGCAGCAATCGCGGCAGTCATCGTTTCGGTGTAGTTACCCTGATAAACGGAGTTAACGACGCAGTTGTCCTGCATGCCGTTGAAGGTTGTTGCAAAGGCGTCAGTCCGCTCACCCAGCTGACCGCCCATTGCGTGCCAGAAGTTGATTTCGGTTTGTGCCAGGGCGGCGCTCGACATAGCAAAAACGCTGGCCGCGGTTGCGACTGCATAAGTCTTTATCTTCATTTAGAAGCTCCCCAATGTCGGGCAGATCGCCCGACCCATTGTTACAAGTGATGGCAGTCTGCCCCGAGGGGCGACGGGGAGGGCTTACAACTTGGACATGTCAGAATTATTACACCGTTTCGAAGGGCGTCGGCGGGCAGCGGTTGGGTAATTTGCGACCATCATCGGGGACGCGAGGCAAGCCAGGCCGTCACCTATCGGTACAGGCGATCAACTTTCAACGTTTATCGAATCCATAGATTCCAATGACTTAGACGCGGTGCAGCCGAAAGGTTAACAAAGGGTTTATCAAACACATTTCGGCAGGTAAGTTATGACTGTTTTGTGACGCCAAATTTGGGGGGCGCCATGGATGGCAATAAAATACTCTTCGTGGCCGAAAAGGACGAACTCGGTCGGATAGTCTGCGTTTGGCGGTCCGATAGCTCGAGCAGAGCACCACGCCCAATCAAGAACCCCAACAGGCACCGAACGGACTTGCTTGGGGCAAAGTGCTCGGGCGCAGCCCGCGAAGAGATCGCCAGATGGTTCTCTGCAGATACTAGGTCGACATCAAGACTTTGAGTTCGGAAAGCCCCGGTAAAGCCATTTCGGCAACCATTCCAAATAAGGTTTGGAATGCTCCAATCGGTCGCGAGTCAGCAAGCTCTTTGCAGCGTGTAAGTTCATTTCTATGCCTCAATTAGACTCTTAATTATATCGAATGTATATACATTATTCAGACGTCTATTTCAACGGTTCCGCCAATCATGGGAAAAAAGAACAAGAAAAACAGCCAGTTGGTGCTTCGTTTACAAAAGGAAGACCGGGATGCATTCGTCAGCCTGTGCGAGGAGTTGGACACCTCCGCGGCCCGGGAAATCCGCCGGTTCATCAGACAGTTTCTAAAGGAACATCAGCAACACACCGACGGCTAATGGATCTTGCGTAGCACGCTATCAACTGATGGATGCAATTGCCCCTAAGACTTTGCGAACATCAATGTACCAAGGACCCTGCCCTTACTCCTGCGCGCCGGGAGCATGGCCAGTTGCCAACATCTGCTCCACCAGAATTTGAACGCGCAATGCCTCTCGTGGGGTTGCAAGCCGGTTAGGCTTCGCATCCATGCAAAGCGCCAGATCGTCCAATTGTGCTTTGAGGCTTGTGGCCCGGGGGTCTGAGGGTCGTTCCGCGACCTCCCTGAAGGGCCCACCATCCGACACCGCGTCGATGTAAAACTCCGAAATCCGGCGGCTGGCCTGCGATCCCTTAATCGTCAGTTCCTGACGATCCGGTTGGGCACCGCCGACACTGGCCATGACTGAGACAGGTCGACCATCTTCGGTCTCCAGCCGCGCCAACATATGCGTTTCGCACAAAGCCGGATCATCTGGGTAAGATGGGTATGCCGCAACCACAGATAACGGCCCAAGAATGCGCTCTGAGAAAAACAGGAAATGGGAAATGACTTCACGCGTCATTCCGCCTTCTTCGCGATATCTCAGCCAGTCTGCGGCCTTCTGCCAGGCACGGGGCCAGGCAGGGTATGTGACAATAATATCAGCGCCAAGGATCTCGCCCAAGCCGCCCGTTCTCGCCGCGTGGTCCACACCGGTCAAAGCAGCACCGGCGGCTTGCGTGAAATTCACTGCTGCCGGAACACCACGCGCCGCCAGATGGGCCACCAGCCTTTTGCTTTCCTCGATATCAACGCCCAGCGGTTTTTCCAGAAAGACGGCTTTACCGGCGTCTGCTGCTGCCATCGCATAGGATTTTCGCGGCGCAGGTGGGCACGCCAGGTACACCAGATCTGCTGCAGCGATTGCCGCCTCGAGGCTGTTCGCAATTTCCGCATCCGGTGCAAGATCCTTGGCCGCGCTGCAGGTTTCGGCGTCAGGGTCCCATAAAGTTACTGGTGCAAACCCCGGATGCAGGGCCATGTGTTCCACCATGCGACGCCCCATAATGCCCAACCCGATTACGGCAGTCTTAACGGTCATGTTCTTGGTCCTTTGTTCAAGCCAACCCGCTGTCCAGCACCGCGATTTCCATCATCATATGGACGCCCTTATTGCCGTTGACCGTTTGTGTGATCCGCAGATCCCCAGCCAATGAACACAGCATGTACGCGTCTTCGCGACCAATGCCGGTGCGCTGTACAATCCACGCAATCATGTCGCGCAGCGCCATTTCCGCACAGCGGTCCAGATCTTCATGCATGCCCATCGTAATCAGGTGGGTCGCCGTTTGTGCACGCGGATAGGTCAATTGAAGATCGTCGCGCAAAACGAACCGGAACGTGCCTTTCAGGGCCGTCTCGATGGCGGTCACGCAAACCTCCCCATCGCCCTGCGCACCGTGCCCATCTCCACACGAAAAAAGCGCACCTTCAGTGAATATGGGCAGATAGAGCGTGGTTCCAGCGACCAGTTCCTTGTTGTCGATGTTGCCGCCATGCGCGCGGGGCTGGATCGTGGAAATACGCCCCCAGTTCGGCGGAGGGGCCACGCCCATCACCCCAAAGAACGGCTTGAGCGGCAATTCCAATCCCCATGACAGATCCGCCGTCATGGTGTCGAGGTTGAGCGGAATGATCGTGTTGCGCGCTTTGGGAAACTCGTCGGGCAAAGTACCTGCCAACGGACGGATCATGTTCCACCCCCAGTTTTGGCGCAACTGCACGTCGACAATCTGAACTTCCAGAACCTGGCCAGGTTTGGCGTCGATTATGGCGACCGGCCCAGTCAAAATGTGACCGGGCAACTGCCGAGGCGACTTTGCGTGAATGTCCAAAAGCTCCGGAGGGATATCAAAGCCTTCAGTCGACGCTGGTGTGTGCTCGGGGCCACCGGACACAGTGTCGATCACCACAAGCTCACCACTTTGCACCTCCAGAACGGGATCCAGAGATGCGTCCAAATACCCCCAAGCACAGGTTTCAGGGCTGGCCTTCAGGCGCGTTGCCATGGTGCGGTGTCTCCTTGTGAATAAGAGTGTTTGTCGGATGCCTCGTAGGGCACGTCAGCAGTAGCGTTCAGGCCCGATCCACTGCTCTTCCGAATACCTGTCGCCATGCGCCCACCCCACCGGCAAAACCGCTTCGATCTTCGCTAAATCGCCGTCTGACAAGTTCAAATCCGCCCCTGCGACACATTCTTTAAAGTGGGCAACGGATCGGGATCCCGGGATCGGAATGACATGCTCCCCACGCGTCAGCAGCCAGGCATTCGCCAGCGCCGCTGCGGACGTGCCCATCTCCGCCGCCAAAGCCCGGAACCGATCGGTGATCTCCATGTTCTTCGACAGGTTGGGTTCCATGAACCGCGGGTTTCCTGCCAGGAACGGCAGATCGGGGATACGCTGTGCGGGTATTGGATTGTCCGTCAGCAAAGAGCGTCCAACAGGCGAAAAGGCGACCATGCTCACGCCCAGCTCTGCGCAGGTTTGAACAAGGCCCAAATCAGGAAAGCGCGTCGATAACGAATACTCTGACTGAACCGCTGCGACAGGAAAGGCTTTCATAGCCCGGCGCAGCGTGGTCGGTGCGACCTCTGACAGGCCAATGGCGCGCGTCTTTCCTTTTTCGACCAGCCGTCCAAGGTTTCCCGCGGTCTCTTCTGGGGTCAGACGCGGGTCGCGCCGATGTGCATAAAAGAGATCAACACACTCGACCCCCAAGCGTTTGAGCGAAGCGTCCAATTCGGCCTCCAGATGTTCAGCGGTATTGTCAAACATCCGATTGCCGTCTGGATCACGCGTGATGGTCGCTTTGGTTGCGATCACGAAGTCTTCGCGCGCAGTCGGATTCCCGTCCAGATAGGTCCCTATCGCACTTTCCGATTTCCCCATCCCATAGACATTCGCAGTGTCGAGATGCGTTACCCCAAGGTCACGACAGGCATCCAGAATGGCGTGGCTTTCAGCCTCGTTGGTCGGTCCATACATATCCGAAAAGGACATTGCCCCATAGCCAATCGCGCCGATTTCCGGCCCGTTCGCCCCAAGTTTGCGTTTCAACATGCGCTTCCTTTCTGTCTGGATCTGCGCTCCACATCGTCGCGACTTTGTTGGCATACAGACGGTCGTATTGCGGACCAATCAAAGTGCAAGAGTAATTCTCGTCCGAACATCGCCAGGACGTTCAACTGCGTTCCTTTTGATCGAGCCAGTTTTTGACGATTTCGCGATGCCTGACACCATCATAGCTTGGAAAATGTCCGCCATGGACCAGCCGCACGGGTAAATCATAGAGACGCACCATGGATCGGTAATAGTCTTCTGCGTTGGCATGATACGTGTCTTCGATGAGCGGCCCGTCATAGACGATGTCGCCTGAGAACAGGATGCCCGTGGCCTTCTCCCACAATGCGATACCGCCCGGCGAGTGCCCCGGAGTGTGGATGACTTCGAAATGCCGGTCCCCGAGGTCTACAATATCGCCATCATCAAGCAACCGCGTCGCCGGTGCAGAGCGCACCGCGTAAGTGGTGGAAGCGTACGGTTGAGGCGGCAGACGATCAAAGATCTCGTCGGTGACGTAGGGATCTGCCAACGTAGCCGTACGAGTTGGATCCGCAAGAATGTCGGCCTCAGCGCGATGGACAGCGCGATCCTCAAATTCATGATGGCAGCCGATATGATCGAAATGGGTATGGCTTGCCACGGCAGTCAGGGCGCGTTCACTGACCAGAGGCACCCATTCGCGCAGGCTCACTACTCCCATGCCGCTATCGACAAGCATGTCCCGGTCGCGACCACGGACATGCCAAATATTGCAGCGGTAAAACTCTTGGATAAAGGGCTCGTCAATAAACGTGACATCATCCGACAGCCTTCGGATGCGATACCAATCTTCAGGGCGGGCACGCTCCATGGTTCAGTCTCCTGCTGGAAAGATGTGAAAGGCCTCTTGTTTGGCGCTCAACTCCAAAGACTGCCCTGGCTGAGGGACCTCACTTGGCGGTAGATTTGCCACCAGGACAAGGTCTGGGGCAGCGTCTGGAACTAGATGCACGCGCACATAGGTGCCGAAGAAAGCCGCATCTTTGACACGTGCGATGCCTAGCTTAACCGAGTCTGCGCCCACTTGGATGGCTTCAGGACGGATGCACGCAACACTGCCACCCGAATGCGGGGATTTGATTGGCAGACGGCCGAACGGTGTTGTCGTTCCTTCGGCGTCTGTCGACGCAGGGATGTGGTTCATCTCTCCCATGAAGTCTGCGGTAAAAAGCGACGCGGGATGTGTGTAGACCCGCGCAGGCGCTCCTTCATCTTCGATCCTGCCAGCATTCATCACGACGATCCGATCCGCGATGGCCATGGCCTCTTCCTGATCATGGGTCACGTGCACAAAGGTTGTCCCCACTTGTCGCTGAATAGCCTTTAACTCATCCTGCATCGCCCGGCGCAGTTTCAGATCAAGCGCGCCCAAGGGTTCGTCCAACAAAAGCACATCCGGCTCGACGGCAAGCGCCCGCGCCAGCGCGACGCGCTGCCTTTGTCCGCCAGAGAGCTCGTGCGGACGCTTTTTTGCAGCATCCGCCAAGCCCACCAGGGCCAACATCTCCCCTGCCCGCGCAGCCCGCGCGTGGCGATCCATACCTGCCATCCGAAGACCAAACCCAACATTGTCGCTCAGGCTCATGTGCGGAAAGAGGGCATAGTCCTGAAACATCGTCGTCGTCGGCCGCTTTGCCGGTGCAATGCGTGTCATATCACGCCCACCGATCCGCACTGTGCCTTGGCTTGGCTCAATGAAACCGCCCAACACTGACAAAAGCGTGGTTTTCCCGCATCCAGAGGGTCCCAGCAAAGTGATGTATTCACCGGCGTCGATGTTCAGCTCGATGTCCTTGAGCGCATGAAAATCTGTAAACCAGTGGTTCAGCTTCTCTATGGAGACTGGGGCTGTCATGTGCGGCGTTTCCGGAAGACAAAAAGTTCAAGAATGAGGACTGCCGCAACCGAAACAAGGAACACCAAACTGCCAATTGCGTTCAGTCGGGGCGACAGGCCGGAGCGCAGGAGCGACCAGATTTCAACGGGCAAGGTGACATCAAAGCGGCTAAGCAAAAACGCGATGATGAACTCGTCCCAAGAAAACGTCACTGACAGAAAAAACGCGGCGGCGATGGCCGGCATCAACATAGGCACGGTTATGAGCCAGATAACCTGCGCCTCCCCTGCGCCAAGATCACGGGCAGCCTGTTCTGCATTCTGCTGCTGCGCCCCCATGGACGCATAGATGATCGCGAAGGCGAGCGGTAGATTGATGACCACATGCCCGATCGCCACAGTCAACAAGGACAGGCCCAAGCCTGCACGCGTCAAGACAATCAGCAATCCGAGACCGATGATCAAATAACTGACGGTCAAAGGCGCGATAAGCAGACCGCGCATAATCACCGATCCCGGTAGAATATGACGTGCCAACCCGTAAGCAGCACAAAATCCGAGACTGACGGCCACGGCTGACGACCCCAGTGCAACCAAAAGCGAGTTGGCCAATGCTTCAATCAGATCGTCATCGCCCAACACCTCTCCGTACCATTGCAAGGAGGGTCCATCGAACGGTGGAACGGGAAGCGTACTGCCCTGAAAAGAGAAAAGCACCAACGTTCCGACCGGCAGATAAATGAACGTGAATGCGGCGATCAGATAGAGCCATGGCAAGACGCGTTTCATAAGCGATCCAGCCTCAACCAGCGGGCCGACACCAGATACGCCAGGGTCACGATGCACATAAGGGCAATGGCAAGTGCAGAAGCCAGAGGAAAATCAGCACGACGGCCAAGCTGCACCATAATGACCTGCGGCACTGTCAGCTCGGTATTGCCACCCAGAATCTGTGGTGTGACGTAATCCCCGATGCACAACACAAACGTCAGGAATGCACCTGTCACCACCCCAGGTAGCGTGAGCGGCAAAACGACATGGCGGAAGGTTTGAACCGCTGATGCACCCAGATCCATCGCAGCCCGTCTATAGTTCGGCGACAGCTGGATAAGATTTGCATAGATCGTAAGCGTAAGCAGCATCACGAAGAAATGCACAAACCCTGTGACCGTCGCAAAACGCGTGTTGGCCAATGTCAAAGGTTCCGAGATCAGGCCAAGTCCCATCATCGTTTGATTGACCAGACCCTCGCGGGCCAGAACCAGCAACCATGCATAGGAACGCACGACGTATGAGGTCCAGAACGGCAAGACGGCTAGCAGCAGCGCCAAGCGTTGCCACTGTGGCGGAACGCGAAAGGCGATGATCCACGCCAAAGGATAAGCCAGCACGATCGAAACCACTGTGACCGTCAGAGTGATTTCGAGTGAGACCAAAAACGCCTGTAAAATATAGGCTTTTTCAGCAATCTCCGCGTAATTCTCCAGCGACACCCCCCAGATGAGGGTGCGGCCTTGCATCGTTGCAAGGCTCATTGCACCCATCACAATGAAAGGGACGATAAAAAACGCGAAGGTCCAGAGGAGGGCTGGAGTTACAAATCCCCAGCCCCGGACACTCTGGTTATTTGTGGTCACTGCTGCAGTGTTTCCAGCCAGAGATCTTGCATTTCGATATCAAGATCAGCGTCCGGTGCAGGGTACAGCTGTGTCAGCGCCAGGTAGTCGGGCTGGCTGTCCCAACGCAGGGTGCTTTTCTGAGCATCGGAGAGCACATCACCCGCCTTTGCGTTTGCAGGCATCCCCCAGAAACACGAGGACGTGGCAAGACGCGCCTGCCCTTCCGGGCTCATGATGTACTTGATGAATTCCATCGCCAGATCAGGGTTCTCACTGCCTTCCACAACACCGATGGACTGCGCCCAGCGCACGGCGCCTTCTTTTGGAATTGTCCAGGTCAGCTCTGGCTGCTCTTCAGCCAGCACGGCAGTCAGCCACTCACCGCCCCCGACAACAATATCGACCTCGCCCGTGGCAAGTGCGGTTTGCGCCGCGACCACGCCAGCGACCGACGCGGCCCGTGACCGCATCGTCGACAAGACATCACCAATCGCGCCCAGATCTTCACCATCGATGTCTGCGGTTGCGATGTCCCCGGCAATGGCTGCCAAGCCCATAACCGGCAGGTAGTAATCATAGATGGAAATGCGGCCATCGTATTTTTCAGACCACACGGTCGACAGGCTTTGCATGTCCGCCTCATCAACCTTCGCAGAATTATACGAGATCGTGTTGTAGCCAAACTTCTCGGTCACGGCATACGTCACACCGTCAATCGTGTTGTTCTCTGCCATGACGACTTCAGGAAAGACATCTGCCATTGGCAATTGCGCCGTATCAAGTGGCGCAAGCATGTTGGCCTCGACAGCGCGGAACACGTCGATCCCGTCAATGACGAGCACGTCCCAATCCCCGGGGCGAGACTGTTCAAGAAGTGCAAGAGCTGCCCCCGTACCTTCGTATTCGCGCAGGTTTACCTTGACGTTATGCGCCGCTTCAAAAGGTTCGATCAAAGCCGGGTCCGTATGGTCACACCAGACAAGCGCATTAAGCTCCCCTTCAGCGTGCGCTGCCGCAGCACTGAGGCTCAACGCTGTGGTGGTCAATAAAAATGCAGGCAGACGGGTCATGTGGAAACTCTCCCTTGGTTGTTGACGCACACCCCCTCGGTGCGCGCATTTATTGAATAAAAAAGTTGAACTCACTCAATTTTGTAGTCAACTATATTTTTGGCAGCGATTTCAAAAATCATCCAGAGGTTCCATGGCAGGATTGCGCGAAAAACAGAAAGCAGACCGCGAAAAGCGCATTTTGAAGGCGGCTGTGACTAAATTTGGGGCACAAGGATATCGATCTGTCAGGATCGAGGATCTAGCTGAAGCGGCCGAGGTCTCAGTGGGGACCGTCTACAATTACTATCAAACAAAGGGCGATATCCTGATCGCAACCGTCGCGATGGAAGTGGAAGAGGTCCTTGCCTCAGGTGCCGAGATTGTCACCGACCCACCACCCGGTGTGCACGACGCCCTCTGCGCTTTGATCTTCAGCTATTATGATCACTCGTTGGAGTACCTGTCCAAGGAGATGTGGCGCAGTGCCATGGCCCTGTCCATCGAAGCGTCCGCAACACCAAATGGAAAGCGATATACCGAGTTGGACCAATGGTTGGCGGCGCAAATGACGGACATGATCGTCGCCTTGCAGTATCGCGGCGATGTGCGCGCTGACGTAGACCCGGTTGCGCTGGGACAAGTCATTTTCAACAACCTCAACCAGATGTTCATCGAGTTTGTCAAAGACGACGCGACTACCCTGTCGGACCTGCGAAATGACGTGGCCAGACAGATGCGGCCGATTTCAGATCTCATCGCAAGCGGGAAAAAGACATGACAGATCTCAACCAACCTCTTGGTGGAAACGAAATGCCGCGCTTTGGCGGACCCGCCACGATGATGAGGTTGCCTGTTCACGACAGTGCCGAAGGGCTGGACGCGTGTTTCGTGGGCATTCCATTGGACATCGGCACGTCGAACCGGCCGGGCACCCGCCTTGGCCCGCGGCAGATCCGCGACGAAAGCCGCATGCTGCGTCCGTATAACATGGCAACACGTGCGGCCCCGTTTGACCGCATGCAGGTTGCCGATATTGGCGATGTGCCCATCAACACGTTTGATCTCAAGAAATCGGTCGACATCATTACCGACCACTATCGGGACATCCTCGCTCACGACACCGTGCCACTGACGCTGGGCGGGGATCACACGCTGACATGGCCGATCCTGCGCGCAATGAAAGAACGGCATGGGCCGGTCGCGCTGATCCATGTTGACGCCCATGCGGACATCAACGAGCACATGTTCGGAGAAAAAGTGGCCCATGGATGCCCGTTTCGTCGCGCCTGGGAAGATGGGTGCCTGCAAAACGACAAGGTTTTTCAGATCGGGTTGCGGGGCACGGGCTATGCCGCGGATGACTTTGACTGGGGCCGGGAAAAAGGATGGACTGTCGTGCAGGCAGAGGAGTGCTGGTACAAATCCCTCGCCCCACTGATGGAAGAGGTGCGACAAACGATTGGTGACGTTCCCGTCTACCTGAGCTTTGACATAGACAGCCTTGATCCTTCCTTTGCACCCGGCACCGGAACGGTCGAGCCTGGCGGGCTGACGATCTGGCAGGCCTACGAGATCGTGCGAGGCTGTGCCGGACTAAACCTCGTGGGATGCGATCTGGTCGAGGTCTCTCCTCCATACGATCCAAGCGGGAACACTGCATTAATCGCTGCAAATCTATTGTACGAGATGCTGTGCATCGTGCCCGCGAAGGATCCAGCTTGACGGGCACCGGCCAAAGGGTCTTGATCATTGTCCAGTCAAAACGTCACGCGAAAACCGTCAGATAAGTCGACCCTCGGGATCGTCTAAGCAGCGTTCATTAGAAAACAACGTTCATCATGGTCAGGGAAACAATAAGGAACAGAACGGTCATGATACCGCCGCTCTTCATGAAGTCTGTTACTTTGTACCCGGCAGGGCCCATAATCAGCGCATTTACCTGATGTGTCGGGATCAAGAAGGAATTTGATGTCGAAATCGCGACCGTCAACGCGAACACGGCAGGGTCGCCTCCCGCGGCAATAGCAATGGACACGGCGAGCGGGACCAAAAGCACAGTTGCGCCAACGTTAGACATCACAAGTGTGAAAACAGTCGCCAGAACCGCGATGCCCGCTTGCAGCCCCCATAACGGCCAGCCGTCCAGCAAAGTGAGGATCTGCTGTGCAATCCACGCCGCAGTTCCGGTGTTCTGAACGGCCTGCCCCAGCGGTATCAAACTGGCAAGCAGAAACACAGTCGGCCAGCTGACCGCCTCATAGGCTTCGTCGATACGCAACACATTGGTTGCGATCATACCTCCAGCGCCGACCAAAAGCGCGAGCGACAGGCGCAAATCGGTAAAGAGGATAAGCGCCACGGTAATAGCAAAGAACAACAGCGCCCAAGTCACCTTGTTTGGGCGCATTTCTTCCATTGGGAAATCGCTTGTGACCACCACAAAATCGCGGTTTCGTGTCAGTCGGGCCAGACTGTCCCACGCGGTGAACGCTACAAGCGTGTCCCCGGCACGGAACGGCTCGGCGCTAATGTTGGTCGCCTCATGCTCTTCGGTCTCGACAAGGCTAAGGGTCTCACCACCGCGATGGATCGCGAGCAGTCCTAAACCATAGGTCTTGCGCATCACGACATCCCTAGCGGATTTGCCGATTATGTCGCTGTCAGGCGGGATCACAACTTCGGCCACACCCGCAACGGTCGGAGCGTAGGCTTCGGCAAAGATATCCAGTTCGGGCAACACTTCGAGCCCATAGGCAAAGGCGATGTCTTCGATCACCTTGCGGCGGCCCAAAATGGCAAGCCTGCACGGGTCTTCGACCTTGGTGGACAAAACCGGTGTGAACCAACGCTGTCCCCGATGATAGGACCCGATGATGTAAAGGTTATGAGCCAACATGATGTCAGCGAAGGTCTGACCACGCAGTAATGAGCCTTCGGGTACTACGACCTCCACCAGGTCGGATTTCAAACCGTAGATCTTCTTGAGATACTCCTGAACCGACTGCCCACTGCTGCCCTCGTCCTTGGTCCCACGATCAGGCAGCACCCAACGCCCCAACAGCACGAAGTACAAGATGCCGGTGGCCACCAGACTCAGACCCACCGGAGTAACCGCGAACAGCGAGAACGGCTGCATCTTCTCGCCCTCAGGCAGCGATTGGTTGGACGTGGCGATCAAGTCATTGAGCAAAATGAGCGGCGACGACCCCACGAGGGTCACGGTGCCACCCAAGATCGCGCAAAAGCCCATCGGCATCAGCAGCCTGCTCAGCGGCAGGTTGGTCCGTGTCGAAATCCGGCTAACAACCGGCAGAAACAGCGCGGCGGCCCCGACATTCTGCATAAAGCTCGAAATCAAACCAACTGTGCCTGAGATAATGGGGATGATCCTGGCTTCGGTCTTGCCGCCATATTTCAGGATCGCGCCGGCGACTTGGCTCATTAGCCCTGTTCGGTCCAGCCCAGCGCCCAAGATCATGACGGCGATGATGGAAATCACCGCGTTCGACGCAAACCCTTCAAAGAGGCGTGTGGGGTCAGCCAGATTGTCCAGGCCGGGCACCTGAGACAGTAGCCCAAGTGCAACCATGACAAGGATAGCCGAGAAATCGATCCGAAAGATTTCGGTCACGAACAGCAGAACCGTAACCCCAAGAATGGCGAGCACCACCATCATTTCGGTTGTCAGTGCAATATCCACCCTGGATGTCCTCCTTCCAAAGACACCTTGGCACAGTATGGATTTGATTTGTCTAATAAAACACACAACGACACCTGTCTGTGGCATCGCCACCCCAGTTTTGTCATCAGAGGTCTATGTATTCACTAAACGCAGTGTGTTTGGCACAGGTCGGACGCGCGGTTTTCGACCGATCTTGAAGGACGGGAGACGCAGTCCTGCGAGACTACCGACCGTGCGCCGTGTCGTTTAGGCTGTAAGAAGTGAGGGTATCGAATGACACAGCATAAATTTGTTGGGATCGTGGGCGGCGGCCTTGTCGGCTTGAGTTGGACCAGCTTGTTTCTTGCAAAAGGCTGGGACGTCGTGGTTGTAGATCCGGATCCCGCGACCGAGCAGCGAGCCGCGGCGTTCTTGACCGACGCATGGCCCAATTTGGTGGAATTGGGTTTGGCCCCTGATGGCGAACACGGATCGCCGATCGTCACGCAAGACTATGCAGCGTTGAAAGACATCGATTTCGTTCAAGAGAACGGACCTGAACGCCTTGAGATCAAGCGGGCCGTCATCGCGGAAATTGAGCAGCATGTGAGACCGGACATCGTCATCGCCTCCAGCACTTCTTCGCTGAAAGCCAGCGACATGCAATTGGGTGCGCGTCACCCTGATCGTATACTTGTCGCGCATCCGATGAACCCGCCACACCTAATACCCATGGTCGAACTGGTTGCCGGAAAACATACATCCGAGACGGCGCTTGATGAGGCGGAGCGGGTCTACAACTCTGTGGATCGCGTGACCATTCGACTGAAAAAGGAAGTCGCAGGGCACCTCGCCAACAGGCTTACATCAGCGCTTTATCGTGAAGCCGTACATCTTGTCGCCGAAGGGATCGCGGACGTCGAAGATATCGACAAAGCAGTTGCCTATGGGCCGGGCATGCGATGGGCCTTCATGGGGCCTCATTTGACCTATCACTTGGGCGGCGGTGCAGGCGGCTATCGCGGCTATCTCGATCATCTGGGCCCGACGCAGGAACACCGCTGGAAGAACCTGGGAAGCCCGGAGCTGAGCGAAGAAACGAAGGCGGTGCTGGTCGAAGGGGTTGAGAAAGAGCTTGAAACCCAAGATCAAGCCACGCTTGTCCAACGAAGAGACGCCGCGTTGGTCGAACTACTAAAGCTGAAGTCTTCGTTCGATCTCTGAGACGTCTTGGGCAGCTGATCAAAAGCTGGCGTCCTTTTAGCGCCTCTTCGATCTGGCGCAATATCTCGAAACCTGCAGCAAGTTGGACTTCAAGATCGGAAACGATAGCTTCATCAGACATTGCCTCCGCCGATTTGAAATTGGCTTACGTCGATCTCAATACCTCTTATTTTCATATACTTAGAAAAGGTAGTCTTGTCTGGCAGCGACCGCGGACTGAACCATTGAACTTAAGCACTTCGGTCAATTTTGAGCGATCATCTTTTTTTGTTTCGCAGTGTCTTGCGATGCCCGTTGATCGATAACAGAGAGCAAGATTGAACGGAGCACAAAGTCGTTCGTTGTGTAATACTCTTCGAATCCGTTGATCCAATCTGGTTGTATTATGGTTGAAATTGCTCGGGCAGCTAAGATGCCCATAACCGAATACGTTGGCATGGTCACAGACTCGAAACGTTGGGCCGATTACCAACCAAAAAGCGGTGACGTTGTTGTTTCGACGCCGCCCAAGTCGGGGACGACATGGATGCAAGGTATCCTGGCGCTCCTTTTCTCTGGAGACCCCAATGTCGATGCCAACCCATCTGTGAATTCGCCTTGGATCGACAACCGGTTGCGTGATTTTGAGGAGATGAACGCGCATCTTGCGGGATTGACCGGTCGAAGACATGTCAAATCCCACACGCCTTTAGATGGCATCCCTCTTTGGCGGGACGTATTCTACATCACGGTTTATCGACACCCTATCGATGTTCACTTCTCCTCCCGCAAACATGTCGCGAACTATCAGCCCGAAGTCGCAGATTTCCTGGGCATAAGTGAGAACACGTTTCCATCCGACCCGAGGGAAAGTTTTCACCGGTTCCTGGAGAACGACGACATGGATCACGGCAGCTTGAAAACCATCGTGCACCACTACAAGCGTTGCCTTGACTTTGAACCGCGCGATACCCTTCTCAGGCTTCACTACGCGGACATGAAACGCGATCTGCCGGGAACCATGAGCAAAGTCGCCTCGCATGTCGATGTCCAACACCCGGCCAAGACAATGAACCGATTGGTCGAGGCCGCATCCTTTGAAAACATGAAGTCTAATGCCGATCGGTTTGCCGTGGCAGCCGGTAACGGGTTTTGGCGCAGCGATGCTGGGTTCTTCGACAGTGCAACATCAAACAAGTGGGAGGGTGTGCTTACTGAGGATGATCTGGCAACCTATGATCGCGTGATCTCTGAACTCCTGGAGCCAGAGCAGAGATCATGGCTCGAATGGGGAAGTAGCGGCAACGACCTAGCAGCGGGCGATTGAACAAGCGACGCCGCCCTGGTCCTTGATTCTCGTCACAGTTTTCAAAACCGCAACTCATTGCGATCTAGCTGGCGCAGAGAGTTGGTCGGTGGTGAAGACTGCGGGCATCTAATCATTTACAAAACGGCAGTCATTGTTTGACCCGACATATGCAACTGACGAGCTCCCAAGGTGGTCCTGATCCCTCTGACCGTCGATTAAAGCCTTAAAGGCCGCCTACTTATCGACGCACAACTTGCAAGGATCAGTTTTGTGTGGTCCGCTAAAAAACAAGGGCGGGACTAACCGCCTGATCAACGGGAGGAAATCACATGAACACCTTTGGGTGGACACGTCGCGCATTGATCGCGGCGGCTACAGCAACTCTTTCATTCGGTGGCATGGCACATGCAGGTGGCCACCAAATCCTTGAAGATGTACACTTTTTGATCCCCGGCGGTGCTGGCGGCGGCTGGGACGGAACCGCACGCGGCACCGGCGAGGCACTCACAAACGCGGGTCTGGTTGGGTCGGCAAGCTATGAGAATATGTCTGGCGGCGGCGGCGGTGTTGCAATCGCGCACATGATTGAAAATGCAGACTCGCTGCAAAACACCATGATGGTGAATTCTACACCGATCGTGATCCGTTCTTTGACCGGTGTTTTCCCACAGAGTTTCCGCGACCTTACGTTAGTTGCCGGAACTATCGGAGATTATGCCGCGCTTGTTGTAAACACCGACAGTGACATCCAATCCATGGAAGATTTGCTGGCCGCTTACCGCGAAGACGGGCTCAGCTTTGCCATTGGCGGTGGATCGGTTCCCGGCGGCATGGATCACCTCGTGGCAGCCATGGTCATGCAAGCCGCTGGCGAGGATCCCACCGCGTTCAACTACATCCCTTATGACGCAGGCGGTGCTGCGATGGCGGGTCTGCTATCCGGTGAAATCCAAGCCCTGTCGACCGGCTTCTCCGAGGCCGTCGCCTTGGCACAGCAAGGCGAAGTACGCATCCTTGGCGTCACATCCGATGAGCGTGTAGACGCCTTTGGCGATGCCCCGACCATGAAGGAACAGGGGCTTGATACGACATTCGTCAATTGGCGCGGTTTCTTTGCGGCACCTGGCCTGCCCGAAGATAGGCTGGCAGCCTTTCAAGAGGCGTTGACCAAGATGTACGAAACCGACGCCTGGGAAGAGGTCCGGGCGCGCAACGGCTGGGTGAACATTCACAACAATGGCGACGAATTCCGCAGCTTCCTCGAAAACCAGGAAAAGGTGATCGGCGATCTGATGAAGACGTTGGGCTTCCTCTAAGCCACACCAGTTGAATTGGGGCGCTCCGCATCGCGTGGAGCGTCCCCCCAAAAAAGCGGAAAATTGGAGGGGACACCATGGCGCTGGATCGATGGATCGCGCTGATTTTCGTTCTGTTTTGTTGCGTTTATGGCTATGCGGCATTCTTCACGATGGATCAACTGCTGCCTCCTTTCATGCAACGCAACCCTGTCTGGCCCTCGACTTTCCCCAAGGTGCTGGCCGTCTTGGGCATTGTCGTGGGTTTGATCGTTTTGCTGGGGGTCGAGAAGTCTGATCAAACAGACAAAGAGCCCAGCGCGACCGAGATCAACTACCGCCGGTTGGGCGACTACAAAATTGGCCAGGCTTTGATGCTTTTGGGCCTGATGGTCGCCTATGCGTTAATGCTGCGACCCGCAGGCTTTCTGGTTGCAACCACCGTTTTCCTTGTTGCGGGCAATGCAATCCTCGGCGAGCGCAAGTTTCACATCATGATCCCCGTTGCAGTGATCGCCACTGTGTTCGTTTGGTATCTGGTGCAACAGGTGTTGGGTATCTTCTTGCGGCCCTACCCGTTTTTCATGGGGACCTGACAGATGATCGAAGGCATTCTCATTGGCCTGCAGGCCGCGTTTTCCATCCAGAACCTGCTCATGGTGGTCGCCGGTTGTCTGATCGGTACCTTCATCGGCATGCTGCCGGGGTTGGGGCCGATGTCCATCATTGCCATCATGATCCCCGTGGCGATCACGCTCGGTGATCCGGCGGCCGCCCTGATTTTGTTGGCGGGTGTTTACTATGGTGCGATCTTCGGTGGGTCGACCTCGTCCATCCTTTTGAACGCACCGGGGGTTGCTGGCACCGTCGCCACCAGTTTTGACGGCTACCCCATGGCGCGAAAAGGCCAGGCCGGCAAAGCGCTGACCATCGCGGCAGTCGCCAGTTTCGCCGGCGGCACGATTGGCGCCATACTTCTGATGATTTTCGCACCTGCGCTTTCAACAGTGGCCTTGCTGTTTCATTCCGCCGAGTATTTTGCCCTGATGGTCGTCGGTCTATCGGCCATCGCGGCCTTTGCCGGTACGGGTCAAGTGGCCAAGGCGCTGATGATGACGATACTGGGCCTGATCCTCGCCACCGTCGGGGAAGGTGCTCTCTTCAACATGCCACGCTTCACCATGGGGCTGATGGATCTGCAATCCGGCATCAGCTTTATCACGCTTGCCATGGCCATGTTCGCCCTGCCAGAGGCGATGTTCTTGGTTCTGAACCCCTTGCGCGGCGCGGGGGGGAGCGAAGGATCCGGAGGCAAAATCACGGGCCTGCGGTTTTCCCGCGAAGAAGGCAAAGCCATGGTGCCCGTGATCGGACGGCAATCGGTGCAAGGCTTCTTTATTGGCGTGTTGCCGGGGGCCGGCGCGACGATCGCGTCTTTCCTCGGGTACGCAGTCGAACGCAACATTGCCAAGGGTGAAGAACAAGCCGAATTTGGCAAAGGGTCGGTGAAGGGGCTGGCCGCACCAGAAACGGCAAATAACGCGGCCTGCACTGGATCGTTCGTACCCTTACTGACACTCGGCATTCCGGGGTCGGGTACGACGGCTATCCTGCTGGGTGCGTTGATTGCGCTCAACGTGACGCCCGGCCCACGGCTTATGTTAGACACGCCAGAGATTTTCTGGGCCGTGATCATCTCGATGTTTATCGGGAATCTCGTTCTGCTGATCCTGAACCTACCGCTCATCCCCTATATCGCCAAAATCCTTGCAATCCCGCGCAACTATCTGATCCCCTTCATTTTGTTCTTCACCCTCATGGGGGCGTATATCGGACAGAACAACGCGACCGAGTTGCTGCTTCTGGTTGGGCTAGGTGTGATGGCGACGATCTTGCGGTTCGCGGATTACCCTCTGGCACCGCTGCTGATCGGGTTCATCCTGGGCACGATGCTGGAAGATAACTTTGCCCGGTCCATGCAGCTGTACCGCGGTTTGGATTTCATCGTAGAGCGACCGATGACGGCTGCTTTGCTGGTGATTGCGCTATTGCTCGTTCTGCTACCGAGCTACAGGGCGCGCCGTGCACGCAAACGGGCCGAAGGCGTGGCGGATGGGGACTGATGCGTCGACACGACCGCTGAACGGGATACAGGTACTTGATCTGACAAATGTGCTCGCAGGCCCATTCGCCTGCCATCAGTTGGCGCATCTTGGAGCCGAGGTCATCAAGGTCGAGGCAGTTGGACGTGGCGATCTGGCCCGCAACCTTGGGGCTGACCCTACGTTGTCGTCCAAAGGGATGGGCATCAGTTTTCTGGCGCAAAATGCTGGCAAGCGATCTTTGACGCTGAACCTGAAAACAGCGGCCGGAAAGAACATTCTTCGCCAGTTGGTGCGTAAGTCAGATGTGCTGGTTGAGAATTTCCGCCCCGGAGTGATGGACAGGCTCGATCTGGGTCCAGACGTGCTGAGGGCAGAAAACCCCCGTCTCATCTACTGCGCGATTTCCGGTTTTGGGCAAAGCGGACCCTGGGCGGATCGACCTGCCTATGATCAGATTGTGCAGGGTATGTCGGGTGTGATGTCTATCACCGGAACGCCTGACACCGAACCGCTCCGCGTCGGGTATCCTCTGGCCGATACGATTGGAGGTTTGACCGCGGCTATGGCCATAACAGCAGCTTTGAACGCGCCGGAACGGGGCTGCGTTATTGATGTTTCCATGCTCGAAGCCGTGCTGGCGACCATGGGTTGGGTTGTCTCGAACCACCTGATCGGCGGCGTCACGCCAACGCGCGCCGGAAATGAAAACCCCACATCCGCCCCGTCAGGCGCATTTCAATGTGCCGATGCTCTGATCAACATCGCCGCCAACAAGGATGAGCAATGGGAGGCGCTGGCCCGGCATTTGTCGCGTGCTGATCTGCTGAAAAACGAGCTTTATCTGACCCGGGAACATAGAAAGGCGAACCGCCTGCGTCTCAAGGCAGAACTTGAAACTGTCCTCACAACGCGAAACGCGCGCGAATGGGCACGGGAGTTGAACGCGATCGGTGTCCCGGCAGGCGCGGTTTTTGACGTTCCAGACATCTTGAACCATCCCCAGATCCGAGAACGGGATTTCCTGGCACGCTTCGGTGATGCTCCGGATGTGGACCGCCCAATTGAAGTGGCGCGCATCGGTGCGATGATTGATGGTTCCAGACCATCCGTTGGCACTCCGCCGCCTGCTTTGGGGCAGAACTCAGAGGAAATCCTGAAGGACCTCGGATACAGTTCCAAAGACATCGAAGTATTGCGTAAAGAGGGCGCGACATGAACGACGGAAAGGACGTGTCCGACTGGTGGCGGACATCCATCATCGACATGGAACCAGGACGTATTGCAATTCGTGGGCGTCCGATTCAGGACCTCATTGGCAATCTTGGCTTTGCCCAGATGATCTGGCTGATGGTGATGGGTGAGCAGATCAGCGGACCGCGCGCCAAGCTGTTCGAGGCCGCTTTGGTCGCAGCGGTTGATCATGGCCCGCAAGCCCCGTCGATTGCAGCCGCAAGGATGGCTGCCACATGCGGAGTGGGTTTACAGAACGCGATGGCGACGGGCTTGAACATGTTGGGCGACGTGCATGGTGGTGCCGGTGAACAGGCGGTGGCACTCTATCAGACTGTCGAAAAGCAAGGGCCCCCCACCCTCGCCAAAAGTCTCACCAACTGGAGAGCGCAACACGGCCGTTACCTGCCCGGTTTCGGGCACCGGTTCCACACGCCAACCGATCCACGCGCGCCGCGCCTTCTGGCTTTGGTCGACGAGGCAAAAGATTGCGGTGCTGTAAGCGGCGCATACGCAGACATCGCGCGGGCGATCGAAGCGCAGCTGGCCAAGGAAAGAAGCAAACCGGTGCCCATAAACATCGATGGCGCAACAGCTGTGATCTATGCGGAACTTGGGTGTCCGCCCGCTCTGGCCCGCGGGTTTTTCGGTCTGTCACGCAGTGTCGGAATTCTGGCCCATGCATGGGAGCAGACGCAGCAAGGCGGACGCAATAAGGGCCCTACCCCACCGCAATACAGATGGACATATGACGGGCCATCGGAAGCCGATTAGAAACAACGCCGTTAACAACCTTGTACAAACGCGGCCAGCTAGAACGGTTTCTTGTCGGCGACACGATTGATCCTAGCCAAGTCTCGGCGAGAGAGCATTTCGCTAACATGTGCTTTTGAAATGGTGCGGCCGAGAAGACTCGAACTTCCACGGGTGTTACCCCACAGCGACCTCAACGCTGCGCGTCTACCAATTCCGCCACGGCCGCAC
>CAYODE010000006.1:0-19839 GCA_964402685.1 uncultured Aestuariivita sp.
TCCGCCCCCGGGCACCACTTAAACTCAATTAGAACATGCATTTTAGTGGATATTGCATTGTCAGCCCTGTGCTCGCTTTGAGTTTGGGAAACAATTTGCGTGACAGTTGACGAATTCTCGGCTGGGCGTTTTGGCAAGCGGGCACTATTGCGTAGCGGAGGGAATTCCTGCACCAGGTCCGATGCTTCTTCGGACTTGGGAACATCGCTCGACGCAAAGGGCGGAAAGCGGAAGTTCGCTGCAAATGCACCTGTGTTTTCGTACTAGCGTCGAAGCGGACATTGGCCAGGATTGCGGCTTCGCTTGAAGCACTCTAGATCGATGCTCTCTCTTCCTCCTTCGTGGCCCAGGTGAATATCCAACTGACCGGCAACTGGTGCTCGTGACCGCATCGGCTGCAGACCAGCATTTCGGTCAGAAAAAACTTCGCCGCTGTGGACTTCCTGAGTCGAATTTGTTCGCCGCAAAGCGGGCATTCCATGAATTCACGGAATTCTTGATTGAAGAATTTAACCATCCGCGAGGGTCCGTTACCAAAGATAGACTCAAAACCGCCTACTGAGACGCGCGTAAGGTGGTCGAGATAGGAAGCCTTCGGGAAACCCATACGGCTGAGAAGTTCAATCTGCAGCAAATGTACAAATAGGAGAACGTAGGCAATCTGACGGTAGCAGGATTCGTAAATGTCGTTGTCGCGAGGATCCTTGAAAATGAAGTTGATGTTGTAGTCTTCCGTGGCGTTCTTTGATCGGCGTGTGAATAAGTGCGTTGCTTTGTCGAACAGTCCTGCCAAACCGCCATCATTGTCATAGTCGAAGAGGATCGAAAAAAGCGCGTCCGGTTGCGCAAATTCCATCCCATCGCATCTATCGATTGCTGCAGCGATGATCTCTTTTTTTGCGGGAGCGTTGAATTCTTGCCCGTCGAAGTACCTTCGGGGATCGGACTTGAGTTTCTGAAAAAAATCTCCTTCGTCGGCACTCATTAGCGCCAAGAGGGGCAAGCCTTCCTTGAACGGCTTTCGAAACAAGGAAAGAGCCATAGTGAATTTTCGTTTTTCAAGCGCGATCAAACCACCATGTATAAAGTGCAACATGTCTGGGAATAGCGCGCGGCATACGTGATTTACCATCAACCGCCGCTCTTCCTCGGTACGGCCCGTTGCTATCAGAAACTCAATAGGGTCCTCCGATGTCCTTAGTGCCTCCAGGTCCGCTTCGTCTCGAAGCTGAATTCTCAGTTGGCCCGCGCCAATTTCTTCCGCAACGCGGGTCAGATGGGCGATCAGGTCGTGGATGTAGAAGCAGAATTCATGGGCGGCCCAATGACGCTTGGGAATCTCCGAAAGACGCTCAATGTCAATTATGCCAACCTGCATCGGTGCAACTCCCCTTTTTCGACCAAGGGCAACGTCACGCGAGCACTTGCCCTCAGAAAAAATGTTCCCATAATGTTCCTGCGAGAATTATCATTTCACTCGGTAGGTTTCAAACTGTCTTACAGGACGCACAACTAAGGCCCCTACGTTGGCGAAAATCGGGCGCAACCAACCCTGCCCCTGCGGCAGCAGCAAGAAGTTCAAGCACTGCCACGGGCAACTCGCAGGCAATGCTTTTCTGCCCGTTGCCGATGATGCACTCGAAGCGAAACTAAAGGAGGTTGAAGCTGAGACTGCCCAACGTCAAAAGCAACAAGGGCTCGGCAAACCCATTATCTCAAACGAGTTTCAGGGACAACGCATCGTTGCAGTGGGGAACCGTGTCTACTACTCGCCCAACTGGAAGACATTTCACGACTTCCTACGTGAGTACATCTTTATGGTGCTCGGGAGTGACTGGACCGAAGAACAGCGAAAAAAGCCACCTATGGAGCGCCATCAAATCGTACGTTGGTTTGATCAGGCTATGGGCGATGCACGAAAGATGGCCGTCATGAAAGATGGATTGCTTTCTGGCCCCATGACCGGTGCGCAACGGGCGTTCCTGAACCTTGCGTATAACTTATACCTTATTGCGCATCATTCGGAGCCGGGGAAGGCCGAAGCGATCCTTCAAAGCTTTGTCCATCGTCTCAAGAGCGCAAGAACCGACGACTTCATCGGAAAGCTCTTTGAAACGTATGCCTCGGCGGCAGTACTCAAGGCTGGGTTTGAGATTGAGTACGAGAACGAAAAGGATGGAAGCGATAGCCATGTGGAATTCATTGCAACGCATCCACAAACCGGGCGTCAGTTTGCAGTTGAGGTGAAGGCTCGAAATAGAACTATAGGCATGGACGGGCCAATCGATGACGCCAAGCGCCTGCGCGTCGGGCAAAAGCTGGCGAAGGCTCTTCGAAAGCGCGCGGATCATGAGCGAATTGTTTTTATCGAGGTCAACATTCCTGATGTCGTCGGAGAAGATTATTCGGGAACGTGGGTCGAGGCCGCCCTCGATCAGGTCAAAGAAGCAGAGAGTTACCTTGATAGCAATGGGAAGCACTATCCCCCAGCGTATGTCGTGGTGACAAATCATGCCTATCACAACAATCTGGAGGCGGCAGATATTGGTTTGCAGGCGGTGGCAGACGGTTACCGCATCGCCGATTTTGGCCCTGGCGCTCAGGTGAGCCGTTTCAAGGCTTACCTAGAGAATCTTGAGCGCCACAAAGAAATCCTTGTCTTGTTCGATTCACTGAAAGAGCACAGCCATATCCCAATCACGTTTGACGGGGAGATTCCCGAATTTGCGTTTGGTGAAGACGATGAGCACCCAAGACTGCGAATTGGGTACGAGTACATGATTCCAGATGAAGGTGGTGAACTGGTTCGCGGCGTGTTGGAACAGGCGATTGTCGTAGAAGCATGGGGAAATGCTCAGGGCGTGTATTGCCTCAAAGATGGTCGGCGCATAATGGTTTCGCATGAACTTACCGAACGGGAATGGGCCGCATGGCGGCAACATCCAGAAACATTCTTCGGTAGACTCGAGGACAAGCGTTCGGAACCACAGAACTGGTTGGAGTTGGCAGAGTTCTTTTACCGATCTTACAAAGACACGGGCAAAGAACGGCTTTTGGAATTCATGACCGGGGCGGAAGACTTCGACGAACTTGCGAGCATGCCACAGGACGAATTGGCAATCGCTTACTCCGAACGAACCGCGTGGTCTGCATGGCATCAGACCCAGAAATAGGTCGAATGACCAATGTCCGTTTTCGAGAAAGCTGCGTTGCGGCAACCTGAAGTATCATGAACGGCTCCAATGGGCCGTAAGCGTTTGAATTATTGTATTATTTATTCGCCGTGCGGTCTATATACTGCGGTAGTTGCTCGCTAGAAAGACCCTAATCTGGGGCTACATGCAACGCTTACCAGCGAACAGAAATGTCAGCGAATTATGAAAACGAGCAGCAAAGCCCTTGTATAGCTGCATCCCCTAGGTGCGTTACGCCGTACGCTCCGTCGGTAGTTATTACCTTCGCTTCGTCTATCACAAACGCGGAAAGCTATGTGTTAAACTTCTTTGACGATGTTGGAGTGTCCAGTGCTTGCATAAGCTGTCTGACGCAGTCGTGCCCTGAAATCCTCACCAGTAGTGATTTTCCGATACGAAGTGCAAATAGGCTTCAAAAAACATGTGAATTGCCGGTCAACAAATCAGTTGGTGCGTCGCACCCAGCCCGAGGGTTCATCACAGGAAACTAGGCGATTTAGATATCGATATCGGCGAGTGCCCCACCCGGACTGCAGAAGTTAATACCCTGTTAACCATTTCCCTTAGCTGTTTTGCGGGTAGAAAACATGATTTTCAAAAGACTTAGCTGCAAGGTATGCGGCAGACCTGTGCTGGTCTTTAACCGCGTCGCGTTAATTGCCTGTCATACTTCTGCGGGCGCGGTCTCCCGTAGATCGGTCGAGATAACTCATCAACAAGAAGAAATCATCCAGGTCGTTCACCCGTCTTCCAAATATACTCCAACGCCCGAAGCGCGCGAGCTCAGGCAGGATATGTCGTGGACCGTGTCGTTGCGGGAACTGCCCCGTTTTCACAATCGCCTTGCAGACCTGGATGGACAGGTTGACTCTGCAGTCGCCACCAATCAAGCCGCATCGGCTCCATCACGCTGCGACAGTGCTAGGAAACACTCGCTGTATCGTCTTGGGCTTTCCGCGTTTTCGATGTTGCTGACGTTCTCCATGGTCACGCTGGCCTCGCCCGCCACCGCGCAAGAAGAGGTTATCGACAACCCGGCCGGTGGCGACATCACCAATCCAATCGATCGGGATCGTGGGCTCTATACAATTACCAACGCAGGCAGTATTTTTCGGATCGATATCGACGAAGATGTCCCCGACGGCTTGGAGCCCAGCGACGTAGAGGCCCGACTGACGCTGACCAATGAGGGAGGCGCAGTGTTGAACGGGCTGGACGTCGGCGATCGCTCTTACCGATTTCAGAGCTTCAACCGCGCAGACCCAACAACTAATCGCATGCCCGTCGGGTACACGTTCGACACAACGGTCGTCAACGAGGCGGGCGCAGAGATCCGGTTTATCGACGGGCCTCCAAACACATCCTCGGGCCTCATTCGGCATTATGCCGAGGGTGCGTTTCGCCTGACCAACAGGGGACTGATCGAGGGCAGGCGTGAAGCCGTTATCCAATTCGGTTCGCGCGACACGGTGATCGTCAACGAAATAGGTGGCGAGATACGAAGCGACTCCACCTTTAACATTTTTCTCGATTCAAACGATCGAGGGGAAAACGCGTTTGAGCTGTCGACCATTCACGGGCTGCCGAGCTTTGATATTGATGGCACGATCCCAGTTATCGACAATTCCGGTGTCATCGACGGGGGCGGTGAAACCACGATCTACATCAATGGCCCGGCCAGTATCATCAACCGCTCGCACGATCTGAGTGATCCCGATGCCACGGGTGGCGTCATTGGTGGCGTCAATGCCAACGGGGGCGTTCCCGTCGCCATCGAAATCGATTGGGGCCGCGTCGAAAACCAGGCAGGCGCCACTATCACTGGTGGCATTTTTTTTAACGCGGACGATACCGATGCATCCCAGGCCGACCCAATCGGCTCCGCGCTTGTTCTGAATTCCGGCTTCCTAAACGGCACCGTTTTAATGAAGGCGGACGGCGCACTTTATGGCGCGACCGAAGGCTCGGCGCATACCGGCCAGATCCGGGGCGGCACCGTCGGTGTGCAGATCGCAGGGAAACTGCTTGGTGATATCGTCAATGAAGGGCAGATTTCAGGCCTCGACTATGGCCTTCTCATTTTCGATCCGAACGGCAAGTCGATCACAAACCGCGGTCTGATTGCAGGCGATAATCGCGGCGATATCGGTGCGCCCATCTTCGAAGAAGACAACCCGTTCTCGGTGCTTGACGAGTTCACGGTTCATGTCGGGTGGGGTATCAACATCAGCAATCTGGCGTCGACGTTTCAGATGTACAGAAACCCACTCACAATCAATGACGAGCCGCCTGTGGATGTGCCCGTAACGATCGTGAACGAAGAAGGCGCAGAAATACGCGGATGGATTTGGTCAGCTATTCCGAACCAAACGACAGGCGCAGTTTCTCTGGACAATGCTGGCGTCATCCGCGGCAGCTACGCGGTTGACACAGATAGGGGCGGCCTCTTCCGCTTTGCCGACGGCGGTACTCTGCTGAACCGGGAAACCGGCGTGATCATCAGCCGGAACGACGTGTTCTCCAGCTTTGAGCCGGTCATCAATGGATTCCCACAACGTGGTCGTGGTCCCTTAGTCGTCGACAATCATGGGCTGATCGTTGCCGGTGGTCACGGTGTCGGAAACGCCGACATCGATAACAGAGACTTCTTGGACGACCCCGGCGCCACTTTCGTCATGACCTTGGATTTCGTCAATCACGCAACCGGACGGATCTATGCCGAGGAGGATGGGGTCATCTTCCAGGGCGACACCGATTTCGTCAACAACGGCTATATCGAGGCCGTTAGAAATGGCGTTTACCTGAGACCTGGTTTCTTTTTCCCAGATGTCAGAAACACGTTCGAGAATAATGGTTCGATCCTCGCGGGATTTAATGGCGTCCAAATGAGCCAGGGCAGTTTTCTAAACTCCTCGACGGGCACCATCACATCGACGGGTGGCTCAACTGCGGTGAGTGTCGGCGGCGCGCCCTATGACGATCCCTCCGAAATACTGACCTTCGTGAACCACGGCACCATCCATCAGACCGGGGTGAATAGCGGCGCATCAGGTGTCAACGTGGCAAGTATGTCGTTTCTGAATACCGGAACGATCATTGGTCCCGCCGGGGTGAACCACAACATTGTGGATAATTTCTTTATCAACGATGCAACGATCACTGGGACGCAAACGTTTGGTGTAGTCGGCAGCGATATGTTCGTCGATTTCGTCAACAATGGCGATGTCCTCGGGGCCGATACTGGATACTTCGTTTTCTTCCAGCATGATCACAAGGTCGTCAACGCCGCAGACGCCACAATAACAGGAACCACAGAAAACGGCGTCTATCTCTTCGAGGGCGGCGCTCTCGACAACGCAGGCACCATCAAGGGCGGCCAAAACGCGGTGAATGTTGTCACGATGACGGACCGGACGATCCGAAACAGGACTGGCGGGATTATTGAGACAACGTCGAATGCCGCCGGTTACGCAGCCGTCGCGATCTATGGTGGCACTGGAACGTTGGTGAACGAGAAAGATGCCTTCATACAGGTTGCCGCAACAGGCAATACGAACGCGCAAGGTGTCTTTGTAGGAGTAGATCCTGACGAAGATGAAAACGCCACTCCCGCATTACATTTTACCAATGATGGTACAATTGATGCTGGACCTGGGCGTGGGGTTGATTTTGACACCAACGCAATTGTTCTGAGTTTTAACAATTCCGGTATCATCAGAGGGGCCGATAACGCTGTCGAGATCTCGGATCTTGGGACCGCAACGCTTTACAATCGTGCGGGCGGTTTGATCGAAACGACCTCCGCAGGAGGGGGTTGGGCTGGGGTCGCCGTTTTCGGCGGTAACGGCAAATTAGTGAACGAAAAAGACGCAACCATCGCGGCGCCCAATGGATTTGAGTCCGAGTTCACGGAGTCAGCAATCTTTGTGGGATCCGGCGCCACTGGCTTTGAGATCGACAATGCAGGAACATTAACCGGCATTTACACGATCAATAGCAATGCTCGGGCAGTGATCAAAAACAGCAGCGTGATTAGTGTTGTGTCCGGCCAACAAGGCGACGCCGTGAACCTATTCTCCGGCGGGACGTTCGATAACTTGTCAGGCGGCATCGTGACAGCAACGCGTGACGCGTTTTACATCGGGGACGACAGCAACACCGGAGTGTTGACGGTTGTTCGGAACGCGTCTGGAGCAACGATAACTGGCGGCGGTTCTGCGATTTTCTCTGCAGACGATGACGATGACACGGACGCCACGGCAGGTCGGGAGCATGTCTTCAACGCGGGTGCCATTAATGGTTCCGTGTCGCTGGGTGCGGGTTCGGATTTATTTGCAGCTGTTGACGGCGGGACGGTGTCCGGGACTGTTGATGGCGGGACTGGGACAGACATTGTCCAGTATGCCGCGGAAACTGCAGATCAGGCGTTTTCTTCTTCGTTCACGGGATTTGAGGAGCTTGAGAAGACGGGCTCTTTTGCGACGGAGTTGACGAACAGCTTTGCTGCAGAGCGGGCTCGGATTGAGGGTGGCACACTCATCTTTGGCCGGAATGCGGGGGATGGTGTTTCGACAGCGCCGGGGGCTCTTGCGCTGTCTGATTTAGTCGATGGCCTGACGATGAGCGATGGCGATGCGGGCATTACGACGATGACGACGTTGATCGTGCGCGGAGCAAACTCTTTGATCGACAGTGACGGCGTCGCAGGGGGCGCGTCGATTGCTTTAACGGGGGACGAAGACCGTCAGGTGATTGTCAACGACCGGGCCCGGATAGAGGCGAACATTTCCCTGGGCGGTGGCGACGACAAGATCACGAATGCGTTTGGTACTTACCAGGGCAATATAGATTTGGGTTTGGGCAATGATGAACTTGAGGTTTTCCTAGAAGACAACGGATTAGGTGCTGCGGTTGGCGGAACCATCACTGGCGCTGTGACCGGAGGCGAAGGGATCGACACACTGCGTTATAGTCTTGAGACAGGCACGGCGACGCTGACAAGCGACGCTGCGTCTGATATCGGAGCTCCGTCGGCGCCGACCTCATTTGAGCGTATCGCAAAAGGCGGTGCGGGCACGGTGATCTTCGATTTCGACGAGGTTGATATCGGTGGCTCGACCCTCACCACGAATGCCTTCGACATTGAAGGGCCTGCGCAGTTTGACGATGCAGTAACAGCTGAAATCGTGGCCGGTGATGTTACGTCAGGCATTGTCCGTTTGGGTCAGGCGACGGCACCAGGTACGCCTGACGGTTTTGCCGAGGGCCAGATCACAAACAACAACACCCTCACCGCTCAACGGGGGATCCAGATGACAGGTCTCACGCGGATCGTAAACACCTCTGGCCAATCGGTAACAACTGAAGGCGGTCTTGGGATCACCGGGGACAACGGAGCACAGACCCTGACAAATGCTGGCACCATAATTCTGACAGGGGGCGGCCGGATCGCTTTGGCGGGTGGTGCGGACCGTGTTGAGACGACCGGTGCGATTAGCGGCTCGATCGATCTCGGTACAGATGACGATGTGTTGGTGATGTCGTCCCTGGGCGATGTAACTGAAACCAGCGACGGCGGTTCCGGTATGGATAATCTGTTCCTAGATGCCGGATCAGATGGTCGGTTCATCGCAGCAGGCGATTTCATGGGCTTCGAGACAGTAGATCTGAACGTCGATTCCGCTGCCACGGGCACATTCGAGATCGCGGGTGCAAACGTCTTTGCAGCCGACGGCGGCGAGCTGTCGGACGTGACGCTGCATCGTGGCGCTATTCAGGGAACTGGCGAGATTTCGGGGTCACTGACGATACTCGGGGACGCCACTATCGCTCCGGGTTCATCCATCGGAACGATTTCTATTGCCGGTGATTACGTTCAGCGCGGGACTTATGCACTCGAGGTTCGGGCGCCGACGGACCTCACAAACATCCGGGTGGACGGCGCGCTCTGGGGACGGAACCAGCTCGATGACGTGGGGCTCGCCCTCGCCAAACAGGATGCCGATCTCATCCGTGTTGCCGGAACCGCCGACTTGACCGGTGGGAGCCTCGCGATCACCCTCACGGATATGCCGCAGGCCTACGCGGATGCGCTTGACACATCTGGTGCGAGCCAGTTGCGTTATCTGGTGCTTCGCGCCACCGGCGGCCTCGGCGGCAGCCAGCTAGCGGCATTGAGCGCCGACGGTGTAGCATCGGTTGAGTATGCGGACGACACCGACGTGGTGCTGGTTCTGGTCGAAGCTACGGATGATATCGACATCGTCGGATCGGCCCCGCCCGTGGTGCCGCTGGACGCCGCTGACTGGAGCCGCCCGCGGTGCGATCTGGAATTTGGGCAAGTGGCCTCGACTGGGCGCTGCGCCTTCTTCAGCGGGGAACTCCGTGCCTCGTCAGCGAATGGCAGCGATGCGCCGGGGGCAGTCTTCGATGACGACGACGGTCTACGCGGTCTGGCCGGCATGGGCTGGGACATCTCCGAGGACCGCTCTGGCAGTCTTTGGGCTGGCGTTGCGATCGATTTCGCCGACCGAGACTACGCGTTGAGCTTTGGGCAGGGCGATGCCGATGAGAACCGGTTCGACGTCTCGCTCTGGGCGCAGTACAACGATGGCCCGGTCGACCTACGCGGCTGGCTCACCTTCCGCGACAGTGACGTCAAGACACATGTGCGCACGTCTCGCGGGGATCTTGTGCAGTCCGACCAGGACACCCAAGGCATGTCACTGCAGGCGGAGGCTCGGCACTGGTATGAGCTCGACAACGGAATGCAGGTGACCCCTTTGCTGCGGCTCTCAGCTGGCCGGCTGCGGCGAGACGGCTTCACGGAACGGACCGACGGCCTGCAAGCCTTCGTGGCTGAGAGCGGGACACAGTCGAGTTTTCGCGCCACGCTGGGTGGGGAAATGCGGTGGGAAAGCGAGGCGTTTGACCGTCCCGCCCTCTGGACCGCTGGCTTAGGCTGGAGCCACGAGTTCGGCGACACAAAGGCTGAACTCGCCGGCTACTACGTAAACGATCCGACGCGCACTCGCTTCACTAGCGATGGGATCGATCGCGGCCGCAATGCGTTCCGAGCCTCAGTCTCGCTTGGCATCGCCGTCAGTGACCGTTCCAGCTTCACGACCTCCTACAGCGCATCGAATGACAGCTACGAAACCGACCACCGTATTTCCTTCCAGTATTCCGTCGCTTTCAATTGAAAACCAACATGCAGGAAAGATGCGGTAGAAGGCACTGTCGTATCACAGCTCTCTGACACTGTGTTTTTCATGGTTTCGCTTAGGAGTTTTGCCTGAATGGGCAGAGGGGCTTTTGGACGCACTCATGTGTACAATGGGTTTCGCCCCGAACTCGAAAAGGATTTGGTTGTAACACAAAAATTTTGACCGCTTCAAAATTCGGAAAACAGCCATTGACGCAGTCAGAGCGAATTGGGGCGTCGTCCGCAATTTGTGAGTTCACCGATCCATGGGTTGCGCACCTGCGGCGAATGTCTCCTTTGACGGGCCGCGACCGCAGCATTCCGGACCAAGGTCGAACGGCCGGTATGGGCCGTCCTCGATAGCTTGTTGGCACCTTGGCATGAGCGATGCTGCAATCGCCCAAGGACTGCCCAGAGCCCAAGTTGAACGTCTTCTGCAAAGCAGCGAAAGTCTGCTTCGGACTTGCTCAATAACCTGGCTCCGAGCACTCTAATGCTTGACGATGGTGACTGCGTGAGCATCTTTAGAAATTACTGGGGCACTTTCAATTCTCGGCGCTATCTCGCAGTGATTTGCCGCTACTGAGATTTCAGAAACCTTTGGGAGGGAAAAATGGACGTGGCTGAGCTTCTTGCATTAATCGCAAGCCTTTCGGGCGAACCCAACATGCCGGAGCAATTCGTAACAATTGTGGCTGGCGGCTCAGTCGACGCTTATCCAATCACCATAGCCTCCTGTCCGGCCCCGCTTGGTCGCAATGAAGTTGAGGGCGAAACCATCATTTGCGGCACGGTGGACGTGCCCGAACGGCACGAAACGCCCGACGGAAATCGCATCGACCTGTTTTTCACGGTCATGCGCGCCCATTCGATGTATCCCGAACCTGATCCGATGCTGCACCTCCACGGTGGGCCGGGTGGAGGCATCGTCTCCCGCATCGAACTGTTTGCCGACATATTTGAACCCATTCGGTCAACACGCGACATAATCATGTTCGACCAACGCTCATCGGTCCTTTCATCGCGATCGACAACTTGCCGTGCTGCACTCGATACCTCGATCACAAACGTGATTCAGGGCAGCTTCAGCTTTGCCAGAGTTACGGAGGCGGGCACCTACGAGGGCCCCGGCCAGGTCCTGCGCGACTGTGTGGCCGAGCTTGAGTCTATGGGCACCGATCTTCCCGCCTATACCACGCGCGAGAATGCGAATGATGCGGTGGCACTAATGGAGGCGCTTGGCTATGACGCTTACAACGTTCACGGCATTTCCTACGGGACACGTCTGACGCTGGAAATTCTGCGTTCACATCCTGAGCACGTGCGCTCCGCGGTGATCGATGGCGTCGCGCCGCTTCAAGTCGCCCTATATGACACGCTCGCCCTGCCGCCATCGGAAGCGCTTGAAATCCTAATCGAGGAATGCGCCGCCGACGAGGCCTGCAATGGGGCCTACCCGGATCTTCGCGAGGTGCTGACGGAAACCATCGACCGCGCTCTTGCAGGCGAGTTGAGCATGGCTGATGGCACTCCACTTCCAGCAGAAATCGTTGTGGCGCCGATGCTGGCGCGCAACGGAACCTATGCCGACCCGAGCGCAGCGACCGGGCTATACCCTGCATTCATTTACGAACTGGCCAGTATGGGAAATGGGCAACCGACCCCGATCTTAGATCTGATAAACGCAACGGACGGCATTCCGCGCCATCCATCGCCGATTGATGCCGCACGTGAGGGTTTGTTGGACGTGGAGATCGCCGCACTCGATGATGCGGTTCAGATGACAGGCCTCGCAGCGCAGGCCAATGAGGCGCTCGACATCGCAATCGACGACCTTCGCCAAGTCTTGATAACAACGGATGTGCCACTCGCTCGCATTTTCGATGACGAGATGGTGCGTGGGGCTGGAGACCTTCTTGAGACTCCCGAAGCGACCCGTGCCGCGCTTATCGCTTATGCGCAATTGCGCGAGAGCGATCCAGACCCCGACGCTCTGCGTGCCTACGTGACTGCAACCCTCCCCGAGGCCAGCCAGCCGCGGCTTCTGGGATTGATCGACGCCATGTCTGAGGCGGAGGTCGCCGCCATCTTCGCCAATGTCGAACGCGGGGTCAGCGAAATTTTTGCCGGTGTGACGGGCAGCCAATTGCACCTGTGGATTTATGCGTGTCAAGAGAGCGTTCCGTTCAACAGCATGGATGGGTTTCATGAAACGACAGCAGATCTTTCCTGGCCCGTGTTCGGAACGTTTTTCGAGCCGTTGGCCCAGGAGTTCTTCGCTGCTTGCGAGGCCTTCACGCCGGTGGAGGATCCTGGTTTCCATGATGCGGTGGTCTCCGACATCCCCGTATTGTCGATCGGCAGCACGTGGGACGTACAGACAGCGCCAAGTTGGCCAGCGCTTGCGGCTGAGACGCTATCAAATTCTCAGACTTTCATGATCCCTGAGGCAGGGCATGGCGCAATCGCCTATCAAGATTGTGTGGCGGACATGACCGTGGCATTTCTAAATGACCCGATGCGAGAATTGTCGGACACATGCCCTCAATCAATCCGGCCAGAGTTCCAGATCCCGTAACATGACGTTGGGAGCGAGCGTTGAGGACGCCGTTCACGCTCCCTCGCTTTTTGAAGAAGCGGAACACGATCCGGAAGTTTTGCTCTCAATGAGTGAAGAAGAGTTTAGATTGGCCATTGCTGATGCTGGTTTCGACGTGGACGAGTTAACTGAGCAGTTTCACTCGTCGTTGGGTCAGCTGTTCTCGAAACTTCAGCACACGAGAGATGGCTGACAGATGCCGCGTCGGGCTGTCATTGCTCCGCGTGGCATGCCAGACAGTGGGGACGGCGCGCAGCGTCCGAGGTCGGCTTGGAGCCCAAATCAACCGACGCTGCACGGGGCACGAAAGGCCGCTTTGGCCTGATGGGACTGCACAATGCAAAACTGCCGTGGTCCTTTTGGGAGCTGACGCGATAGACGTTCGCCAATCTACCCAACTCTTTCATCCATCCCCCGTCAAATCGAAACGCGCTTGCGCCGTGCGGATAATGTCCTCGTTTTCGACCGCCCATGCTGCGAGGGCGGCAATTGGACCAATGAGTGAATGGCCAAGCGGAGTAAGCCCATAGGACACAGACGGGGGACGTGTATCGAAGACCTCGCGGTGCACGAGCCCGTCACGCTCCAGCCCGCGCAAGGTTACCGTCAGCATCCGTTGCGAGATGCCGTCAATCGCGCGAAGAAGCGCCCGGAATCGCTCATCGCCGCGGCTCAGTCGCAGCACGACTAATACGCTCCACTTGTCGCCCACACGGTCCAACACGTCACGTACGGGGCATGCTCCGGAATAGTCATCCTTGATCCAGTCATCTTGGCGAGGTGGGGTGGGCACATCCATGTGCCCATTGGCGGAAATGATGCCTCCTTTTTCAGTCATAGCGCGTCCTCTAGATGGTTCCCTGTAAGAACCATGATATCGAAAGGACCTACCATGACCAAGACTGTTGCCGTGTTCGGCGCAACCGGCGCACAGGGCGCGCCCGTCGTACGCGAGGCTCTCGCACGCGGGATGACCGTGCGGGCTATCGCCCGCGATGCAAGCGAGATTACCCAGATGCACCCCGACGCCGTGGCGACCGCAGCCACACTCGACGATAGCGAGGCGCTGGTCGCCGCGCTCGACGGTGTTGATGCCGCCTTCCTGCACCTTCCGCTTCCCACCGGACCGGATGCGGCTCAGACTTGGATGGGTGCATTTCTGCAGGCCGCTCATAAAGTGGCGCTCCCCCTCCTCGTCTACACAACCAGTGGTCCAACCGGAGATCGTTTCCCGTCCTCTGTTGTGGTTGACGGTGGCACAGCAGGCATTGAGGCCCTTCTTGGGTCGGGCATTCCGACGATTGTGCTGCAACCTGCACTTTATCTCGAAAACCTTCTTCCGCCGGTGTTTGTCCCCCGGCTTCGTGAAGAAGGCATTCTCGATTACCCACCCGTCCCATCGGACCTGAAAGTGCAGTGGACGTCGCATGCTGACCAGGGTCGGATCGCGGCGGCGGCGTTAGACCGGCCAGAACTTGCTGGGAAGGCATGTGAGATCGGCACGCCTGAAGCTTTGACTGGCGCGGCACTCGCGGCGCTCCTGGCGGATCATCTCGGCCGCGACGTGCGCTTTGATCCAATCACGCCGGATGTATTCGGAGCGCGCGTTGGCGAAGCCATGGGCAATCCGGGAGTCTCTTTCGCACTGAGCGACCTCTACGGTTCGGTGGCTAAGCTATCCGGTGACGAGATGCGCGTGGACACAGGCGCTGTTGAACAGACCTTTGGCGTTAAGCTCAGAACTGTTGCTGATCACATCGGAGGATGGCCGAAAGAGGTTTGATCATTAGCCCGCGTGGTGGCTATCGCTCAGACAGAAGTTGCGCGGGCAAAGTTTGCGTTGTCGGCAGACAAGAAATGAGTGTCTGCGCTGAGCTGCCAACCAAACGCGGAAACTCAGCAGCTCGATATGAACGGCGGCTTTGTCCGCATAGCCGGCCTTCCAGCTCCTTCAGGTTTCGCGATGGCAGTGAACGACGGCTTTGGTTGGCCGCACCGCAGCATCGAAAGAGTGGGGTGAAGGGCAGCTATGGGCCGTACGTTTACGTCACGCTAATTGATGAGGCGCAGCGGAGCGCGCACTGTAGCCTTTATTCGCAAACCACCCCCAGAATTAGCAAAACACCCTAGGCATAATAGCTAAATCCGACTCGGTTTGGCTGAACTAGGTATGGATTCGCTACTAGGCCTTTGAAAGGGATCGAAAAAGCTTAACAAAGTGTTAATGCGCTGGCGAATAAGTTGGCATCAAGCTCACTGCAGAAGACAGCCGCAAATCTGTTGCTTGCTTTTGAAAAGGAATTCGTAATTGGTCCTTGAACTGCATTTCTGTTTGACTTGACTGTCACGCTGGCACTTTGAAATCATCAGGCTCCGTACTTCTCTGCTTGCTACTAATACCATCGGAGTTGTCTGATTTCAGTCACTGAACATGCGATGCCATTTGGGATCGTTCGATTATGCGCTGGAGCGGCGTCTAACGCGAATTCATCCTGAAGTGGCCAAACTGATACGCTTGATGCGCAAATCGTTTACGTGTGTTGCCCGTGACAGCGCTGCGTTATGCCTGTCGACTGTGGGTGTGTCATGCGTTTTCGCTTTGAAAACGGTAAGATCTGTATACGTCACAAACGCACTTCGAAAGGGCGTGCGTCACCAGTATTGCAGCTGGCCAGCCTGGTGTTGTGCCTTCTTCTGACGTCAACTTTGGTTAGGGCGGACCCGTTCAACTACGATGTGTCTGGCGATTTGACGGAAGTCATTAGACTTGAGGAGAACGAGACCGCCGTGGTGCGGTCAGGGGTTACGCTGACAGGTGCCATAACCGGCACGACGGACGCCGGAGGGCTCGTTCCGGATGATGATTTTAACCTGATCGGTTCGGATGGCGTTACCGTCATCCTCGAGGAAGACGCCACACTTTTCTTGCCGCAACGCATTTCCGGCGCGTCCGTCCGCCGTACGATGGCAATCGACGTCGGTGACAACAGCACCGTGGCAATCGCTGGAACCATCAACACCGAAAATGGCAAAGGTGGCGTATATCTCGGGTCGGGCAGCCGTTTGATTAGTGGATTTGACGCAGATGGTAATGCGCTTGCATTCACCGGCACGATCAACGCATCGGCTGTTGACAGGGCGCTGCTAAGCCAACATCCGGGCAATACGCGGGCTGGCGCATTAGTTATTGGTGGGCCTCTCTCCGAAGATCTGATTATCGATGGCCGGATTACAAGCGGTCCTTATTCGAATAGCGGGACCATCCGCATTAACGAAGACGCGGATATGCCAAATGGGCAGACTCGTCGGATCGTCCTGACCGAAAACGCCGAAATCCTGAACCTCGACAGCCTTGTGAACCGCGACAGCAAGGGCGTTGAAGACATCGGGCAAGGTATCGATGGTATCGTGGGCATACCGGTCGGTGAGGGTATTGCTCTTCTGGCTGATGGGTATCTGATCGATACCGCGACCACGCTTGATTCCGTCTTCATCGGGCGCCAAGAGGATGTCTCGAACCCGATCTCGGCTGAGTTCATCAACCGCGCAACAGGGACGGTCTTCAATACACTTGAAGCGACTGACGGTGTTGATCTCGTCCTGCGGTCCGAGGGTGGCGTGATCGAAGGCATTTCCGTCGGACGCGCAACTTCTTCGCCCACGGGTCCTGGCAGCCCGGGTCGATTGACGTTGCAGGGTGTCGAAGGAGGTGATGGCGTGTTCCGGGCGCAGGTTGGTCTCCCGGGCCGAGGCACCACCTCCAGCACACATCGCACGATTTACGCCGATGTTCTCTATGGCGACAATACGATCGAGGTGAGGACGTCGAACATCGAGATCGGCGAACTGGAGAATGGGTCACTTATTCTCGTCGACGACAGTGTCGTTGGTTCAGCATTTGGGGGATTGGGCGGCACGTTCAACGTAGATTACGGGTCGGGGCGCATTGCGATCCTGGATAACAGCGTCGTCAATACGTCGATCACGACTCCGTACATGGATAGTGTCGACTTTGAACTAGGCGCGGATGCTCAAGTGAAGGGCCACCTGCTATTTGGTCACGGCCCCGAATTCGTTTGGGGCACCAGCTACTCGGGAAGCGACGTAACCGCCCCGGATCTCCAACTCACCGCGCAGATTGACGGCGATGTCATGGGCCGGGAGACAGTCAGCGTTCCTGCCATGTCTGGTGCCGGCAGTCTTTACTTCACCCAAGGCGACATAACCCTGGCTGAGACCGGTCGGATCAGGCAGATCGTGGGCTATACCGGGACCGTCGTGAATTCGGGTCGCGTTTATGGTGGATCGGTTTTCCATGATGGCCTTGGAACGGGATATGGATCGGCCAGCGTTCTCCTTGAAGCTGGGAGTTGGACAAACACCGAGGGCAGCTTTGTTGGTCGTGGTCCTAGCGTTCCGGTTTCGGGGCCCAGTGACGGCAGTATTTTTATCGGTTATTCCGACCCGATACGTGACACCGATGTCGATCCAACAACACGCGTTGCCACGTTTCGCAACGCGGGCATCGTCATGGGCGATGTGGAGTTAGGGAACAATTTCCCCGTAAGCATTTTTGAGGACCTTTTCGATCCGATAACAGGTGCGCGCAACGATGTGTCTTACGACGACGCGCTCTATACGATCAATCTGTCCGGACTGCTGGACGAAAACGGAAATGAAACACCTCTGACCGGAGTGATTGGCGGCGACCTTAGTGCTCTGGGGCGCATCACCACGGACCGCTTCGTAAACGACGCTTTGGTAGGCGGCCGTTTCACAATTGATCAGATTGTCTCTGAAAGCGACGCAGATGCATTGGTTGTTGTCGAGAACACTGGCCAGATCCTGTCCGGTCTGGTGTTGGGGCGGATTTCGACCAGTCATGTCGATTTCAACAATCAGGGTCATATCTCCGGCGCACACGGCTCTACCTCCAGCAGTAAACGCTTTGCTAGCGTGATCTTTGGAGCACTCGATCCAGAGGAATACCCCAATATCTCAGAGTTCTTTGGCAACCAGTTTGGCGATACCGCGGACCGCACGGCCTCTGTCGCGATCCACGGCAACGCGATCATAACGAACGGAGCCCCGACTGCAGACGGATCGTTAGATGACGCCTATATCGGAGCAGCACCACTCACAGACGAGCAAAGAGAGGCGATCGGCTTTGACAGTATCGTGCCGTTCACCGATCGGGACCTGACGGATTGGGGCGGCAGTATCAACGAAAGCCCGTTAAGCACCAATGGACATGGTATCTATGTTGCCGGTCGGCTTGTCGGAGACTCTGTAAACTATGGCACCATCGAGGCCACAAATCCGTTTACGGGAACTACTCTTGGTGGGGGTGACGCGATCTTCCTCTGGGGTGGCGGCGGACCGACACTGGAAGAGGCCGTTACCTTTACGAATTACGGTCTTATCAAGTCCGAACATCAAAACGGCTTCAATTCAGTGGCAACGGCGGATTCGGACAACCCTGGTTTCACGCATTTCGTAAATTACGGCACCGTCGAAGCAGGTCCGAAGGCACTGAGAGTCGACGGGGATCCTTTCAACCCAACGGCGATACGTGAAGCTGTTTCGCTGCAGAACTATGGAACGATAAAAGGCTACACCGGCTGGTCATACACCGGCGATTTCGTCAGAACAGCTTCCGAAAACACAAACCGGATTGAGGTGAATGATGCCGCAATCGATCTCTATGGTTTGGCCACGACGTTCACAAATACCGGAACGATCCTGTCTGAGGGGACAGGCATCTTTATAGGAGAGGGTGGCGTACTTGCTGATCCCGACGCAGCGACACCAAACGGGATCTACAACTACAGTCTTATCCATACACAAAGCGACAGTATCGATAATGATGGGTTGAATCCCCTTTACATATACAACGCCGCAGACGCGACAATCCAAGCGGATTTCGCAACTGCGATCCTGAGCGAGGGATCAGGTGGCGGCACCGTCGTCAATTTCGGTGATATCATCGGTGATTATGCGGTGAATTTCCAAGATGCGCCCGGCGATGTTTACAACGAGCGCAGCGGTAAAATCCTGTCGGGTCAAAACGGCTACGGCTCAGCAATTTATATGTTTACCGAAGATCCCGATGCGCGTGAGTCACTCGTCATCAATCGTGGCGGCGGACCCATTGACACAAATGGCGAGATCACCACCACCGGATTTTATGGAACGCCAGACGCTGCAATTGTTTTTGACGGGGTATCCGGTCGGATCGTGAATGAAGCCGGAGCGAAGATCCAAGCCTTGTCACCTGCCGAGGACGACGGATATTTCCTTGTCGGGGGGGATGGTACAGCTGGCATCGCAGCCTATGGTTTCGTCCTAAGTTTTGGGCCTCTTGTGGTCCACAACACAGAAGTAGAGATCGAAAACGCCGGTATCATTACTTCGACTTTTGGTCGTGGTGTAGATTTCGATTCCTGGGCGCATGTACGCGGATTTGAGAATTCCGGCTCCATCACGGGCGGGGCGCATGGGGTCGAGATTGAAGAACTGACCGGCGCGACTCTCTACAACCGCAGCGGCGGCACCATAAAAACGAACGCCGTTGATTCCGAGGACGAAGACCTCCATTGGGCAGGCATATGGGTTAACGCTGGCACCGGTGCCCTAGTGAATGAGACAGGCGCTCGCATAGAAGTTGATGAGACGGGTCAAACCAACTCCATCGGTGTCTACATTGGGGATGGCGCTTCGCTTGATTTTAACAATGCGGGTATCATCGACGCGGGTCCGGGACGGGGTGTGGATTTCGATGGCGATGACGCCTTAGTCCTTGGCTTCAACAACTCCGGTACCATTTCTGCGACGGATGGCGG
>CAYODE010000006.1:19939-53677 GCA_964402685.1 uncultured Aestuariivita sp.
GCGACGGATGGCGGTGTGGAGATCGGCAATCTGAACGGTGCCACGCTGTACAACAGCGGGACAATCGAGACGCTGGCAGCAGACAGTAACTACGCGGCACTTGGGCTTTATTCGGGCAGCGGTGCCCTGGTGAATCAAGCAGGCGCATTCATCCAAGTTGACGCGTCCAGTCACACCGAAGCGCAAGGTGTCTATATCGCAGACGGGGTCTCATTGGATTTCACCAATGCCGGCACGATTGATGGTGGTGCAGGGCGGGGCGTGGATTTCGCTGGCACGAATGCAATTGTTCTGGGTTTCGAGAACATGGGCACAATCACCGCAACGGATAACGGCGTTGAGATTGGCAACATCGATGGGGTCACTCTGTACAATCGCTCTGGTGGCATCATTGAAACAAAGGATGTTTCGAATGGCTACAACGCTCTCTTCGTCGGAAGTGGATCTGGCACAATTGTGAATGAAGCCGGGGCGTTCATTCGCGCCGACGCGGGGACGTCAAGTGAAAGCGCAATTTTCGCTTTTGAAGACGCAAATGTTACCATTGAAAATGATGGAACCTTGAGTGGCGTTTGGACAGTCATCGCAGAAAGCAAAGCCACTATTCGCAACCGCAACAAAATCCTCGCAACCAGCGTGACTCTTGGGGACGCCATTAGCGTCGGGGGTGGCGGCTTGATCAACAACCAGGCTGGTGGCGAAATCTCGGCCGCAAACGATGGTGTCTATATTTGGGACGATGCCGACGCCGCGCCATTGCTTGAGATCTATAACGCCGCAACCGCTACCATTACAGGTGACAGTGACGGGGACGGCGTTGGATTTGCAATTGCGTCCTATGACAACGGCATCGAGTACATTTTCAACTCTGGACTGATTGAAGGCGACGTCTGGCTTGGTGGAAATGATGATCGTTTCGCCAATATCGATGCTGGCGCGTTTGACGGCGACATCGATGGCGGCGACGGTCGTGATATTGCGCGCATGGCTGCGCTTACCGCGGATCAGTCACTCATCGGTGACGCCATCAAAGACTTTGAGGTGCTGGAAAAAACGGGCCCGCGTGCAACAAAGGTCACCGGTTCACTTATTGTCGAACAGGCCCGGGTTTTTGGCGGTTCTCTGGTAATTGGTACCTCGGCCTCTGGTGGCGTTTCTGGAACAGTCGGATCGCTCACTTTGTCCGACCTGACCGATAGCCTTGTTATGGGCGATGGCTCCGACCTAACCACGACGACGCTGATGGTCCGAGGAGAGGGATCAAGTCTCGATAGTGATGGCGTGGTTGGTGGCGATGTACTCGAACTGACGGGCGATCAGGGCCGACAGGTGATCTTTAACGATGGCGCGCTCATAGAGGCGAATATTGACCTAGGTAAAGGCGACGACAAAGTCACCAACGCCTTTGGTACTTTTGGGGGCTCTATCGACCTTGGAGACGGCGATGACGAACTGGAGGTGTTTTTGCAGTCGCCGGATGCACCGGGGGATGAGGCGTTCGTCGGAGGCCGCATTGCAGGCTCAGTCGATGGTGGCGACGGGATCGATACGATCCGATACAGTTTGGAAAGCGGCGAAGTTACACTGAACGCAAGTCAGGTCGGTGACGTCGGCGCTGCAAACGCTCCGACCGGGTTTGAGCGCATTGCCAAAGGCGGTGCAGGCAATGTGATTTTCGACTTCACCGAAGTGACCATCGGCGACACAAAACTGTCGACCAACACCTTCGATATTGAAGGGCCAACCGCCTTTAACACCGAAACAACCGCCGCGATTGTGGAGGGCGATGAAACATCGGGAATGATTTTTCTAGGCCAAGCCACAGTTCCTGACGCGGAACTGGGATATGTCGAGGGCGTGATCACCAACAACAGCACGCTGTTGGCCGAACGCGGTATCGCTTTGACGGGACTAACCCGGATTGTGAACACGGCCGATCATTCATTGACCACGCATGGCAGCATGGGGATCACAGGTGATGATGGTGCGCAAACCTTGGCCAATGCCGGTGCTCTCGCCGTCCTGAATGACGGCACAATCGCGCTGTTGGGCGGCGAAGATTATGTGGAAACGTCGGATGTCATTAGTTCCGATATCGCTCTGGGCGCAGATGAAGACACGTTGATGATCTATTCCACGGGCAGCGTCTTGGGAGCCAGCGCCGGCGGAGCCGGGCTCGATCACCTGTTCATCGACACGGACAACACCGCCATGCGACAGATCGCGGCGGCGGATTTCAGCGGGTTTGAGGATGTGGTTCTCAACCGCGGTGCTGGCGCAACAGGTATGGTTGAGATTTCGGGCAACGGCGTGTTTGCGGCAGATAACGGTGCTTACTCGGACGTTGTCTTTGAAAAAGGCACCTTGACTGGTACTGGAACGGTGACGGGATCTTTGACCGTCGGGATAGAGACCGGTTCTGACGTTGCCATCCTTGCACCGGGTACAAGTCCTGGTGTTCTGAATATCTCCGAAGACCTAACTCTAACGTCGAACAGTATCCTGTTGATGGAGCTTTGGGGCGCCGCGCGATCGTCGAATACTGATCCATTGGACCCGCTGAATGATCTGATCATTGTCGACGGCGATCTGACACTGAATGGGGCCTTATCTATTGACGAGGGCGCAGGCAATCTGGATATCGCTGACGGCAATTTCTACACGCTGATCCAATATGCGGGCGCTTTGAGCGGTCCTGGGTTCCAGACAGACAATCTGAACAGTGTAACCGGAAATCCGGGCTGGGCGGTGGATACGCTCACGATTCCTGGTGAGGTGATCATCCTTTACGCCGACCCAGCGATTAGCACGGGACCGACCATCTATTGGGACGGGGGAGATGGACCGCAAACCGCAAATAACGCGGTGAATGGCGGCAACGGCGTTTGGGATGGCGACAACACCAACTGGACGACGTCGACCGGAGACACAAACAATAACTGGACGCCGGGACTGGGGATTTTCACAACGGTCGGTGGCACAGTGGAGGTGAACGGCACGCAAACATACCAGCAACTTCGGTTTGAAGTGGACGGGTATGAGTTGGTCGATCAGGTCGGCAACGACGGTGGCCTGCGCATGATGGGCAGCGGCAGCTCGGTCTTTGTAACTGCAGGCGCCAACACGACAATCGCAGTGCCGATCAGCGATCCAACAGGTGGCCCAGGGCTGTTCACAAAATCAGGTGACGGCCGGTTGTTGCTAACGCGCGCAAACGGCTACTCCGGCGGTACCGCGCTTTTGGGTGGCACCCTCGTACTATCTAACGCCGCGGCCTTGGGGTCTGGTACGTTGGCGATGAACGATGGGACAACCCTGGAAGCCGCTGCTGATCTGACGGTCGGGAATACCATCCAGATCGGTGGGCCGGGCGCGGATAGTGTGACGATTAACACAAGCGCATTTAACCTTTCGCTGGCTGGTGCGGTTTCCGGCGATGGCACGGATCGCTTGCGCAAAACTGGAACTGGCGAACTAACACTAATCGGCTCAACGCAGATTGGCGGCTTGGACATCGCCCAGGGCCACGTCACAATCAGTGGAAACGTCGATCTGGCGGCGGACATGACGCTAGCAGCCGACACAGAATTAAGCGTGGCGCAAGGCGGTTCCGCAACAAGCACCGCGGGCGTGAATGGCCTCTCTGGGGTACAGTCGGTGAATGTTTTCGGACAGCTCTCCAGTAACACGGATCTCGGCGATGACGACGATCGGTTTTCTCTCTTCGCCACTGGCGTTTACACCGGTGCAGCAGAAGGCGGACTTGGGCGCGACACTCTCACTATCGACGCGGGCCCCTCGACAACCCGCCTCATAACCAATGCCGACTTTGGCGGGTTCGAAAACGTTATCTTGAACGACGACGCCGGCTCGACCGGTGCTTTCGAGATCGCCGGGAACAGCGTTTTCGCCGCGGATGCCGGCGGTCTGTCGAACGTCACTTTGCATCGCGGAACATTGACCGGATCCGGCGGCATCGCCGGAAGTCTGTCGGCGCTGGCAGATGCGACAGTTTCACCAGGTAATTCCATCGGCACGATCAGGGTTGATGGCAACTACACGCAGGCCGGTGTCTACGGATGGGACTACCGCGTGCCCGCTGATCAAACCACCTTCATAGCTAGTCCAAATGGCGGAAACGCCTTGGCGGCACGCAACACCGTCTTTGGTCTGGGCGGTGCGCCCTTGGCGTCTGATATTGCAGCCCAGGACGCGGACTTGATCTCAGCATCCGGGCAAGCTTTTTTGCGAGATCGCGCAGATCCAAGTCTCATCATCTCGGCGCTATCGCCGTCGTCTGACTTGGACGCCGCGTTGGAGCAGACAAGCAACACGGCGGGCGAAATCCGTTACCTAATCTTGAGAGCTGACGCCGGCGGCACCGGTGCCCTAAGCGGCCTCGCGCTCGGCGACATTGATATTGAGTATCAAAATGACGCCGGTGCCGTGATTGCAACACAGGACACAGCGGACCCAACAACGTCCGGTTGGACAAACGCCGTCTTGGTCGTTTCAGGTGAGGGCGGTTTGATTCCGGAAACCCCGCCGGTTGGTTTTAACGGCGGTACTCTTTCCGGCTCGGGTTCTTTCACCGGCAGAAATGGAGTGCTTGCTCCGTTCAGCCTGCGCCCTGAGGTCATCAACGGCGGATGCGCGTCCGAGGATGTTTTGATGTTGTCTGAAACTGGCGAAACCGAGGGTTTTTGTATCTGGATGAACACATCCGCCGCGCGCGGTTCTGCAGATCTTCCAGGAGGTTTGGATGAAGATCTCTCGGAATGGGAGATCAATCTGGGTGCCGAGGCACGCATCGATGACGAGACAGAAGGCTATGACACCCGTGTGGGTTTCATCCTGGGGTGGAGAGAAACAACGCTCGACTATAACACCGCTGCACGTTCCGACATCGACACCCTACGCCTCGGCGCGTATGCCGATCTTCGACGTGGGCGGACAGATCTGAACTTCAGTGCGATCTGGACACAGAATGACGTGACAACTCAACGCTTCGGTGTGTTGGACGGCGCCCCGATCAGCGGAAGCTATGACGCGGACACATTTACCCTGAACGCGCAGATGACGCATTGGCAAGAACTCGACGTCAATTGGGATTTGGGCTGGGTGCTAGGCGCAAGCTATGCCACCGGTGATCGGGACGCATATACGGAGACGGGGTCTGCGCTTGAATCGTTCCACTTCCTCAAAGAAAGCGGAAATGCGATGTGGGCAACCATCGGGATGGCCGGCAGATATCGCAGCCATAGTCCGGATGGCAAGCAACTTGGCGCAAACTCGACGCCCATGGATGTGAACCTTTTCGCTGGGTTTGACATCCTCGTCTCGGGCGATCCCGCGTTCGACACGAGTGGCAGTTATAGCGGTAATTCATCCACCCTGCTCGCGTCCAGCGGCGCGTCGCGTTGGGATGACACCGCACTCCGGCTCGAAGCAGATCTCACCACACAGATCGGTCAGGGCACCACCTTGTCGGCTGGTCTCAGTGGACGCTTTACAAGCTCTTCAGACACATTCTCCGCGTTCGTGACACTCCGGAGGCAGTGGTAGTGCACTCTCCAAAGCGCCTAATTTGAGTAACGACAAGGCGCGTCTCGCCACCCCATGCATTGACAAGCTATTCGAATGATCGCCAATGAAAGACTGAAGGCAGTCGATCGTTCCTCCGTAGTTTTCAGTTTGAAACACCAGTCGCACGTCCAAAGTGTACCGTCGATAACTTCAACAGAGACATGACTTAAAATGCTCACTCTTGGCAACGTTAACGTCGCCTTGCGACAGGCTGCGGCGCGGCATCTGATGGCTGAATGAAAGTCCGCTATGGGCCGTTCGGTGACGTGCATAATACGAACGGCCCAATTATCCGGCCACTTGCTCATGCATTCGAATATGGGGGCGAGCAACTTAAGTCGCAGTAAATCAGCACTCTCCAAAGGCCCCGTGGCGATAGTACGCTTCGTAAGCTCTCTATCTTCCACTCATACCGCAAAAGGTGCGGCGTCTGGTTTCTTGCAGGGTGGCTCATCCCGCGGCTAGGGTATCGAAAAGGAAGGAGAAGCGCAGCGCGATATGGACGAGCCAGCTCATGTCTTTAACGAAGAAACCTGGCGCGAGGTTGTCGCGGCCATGGACCGCACCTATTCCGAGTTGGTCGACTATCAGGAGCTGCTAGAAGCCCAAAACCGCGAACTTGATGAGCTGCGCCAGTTCATGTCCTCGGTGCTGGCCTCGGTTTCTGATATGCTGATCGTGCTTGGAAAGGATCGCCACATCGAACGGACTGGGGGTGCGATCAAGCGCATTCTGGAACTCGCCGAGGAGCCGCCCGTTGGCACGTCGCTTGACATGCTGATGGAGCCTGATCAGGTCGAAGAGCTTTTCCAAGTGATCGACCAGGTCATGAGAGACCGGACTGCACGGATTGTCGAATGTGCGTTCAACACGCCGAACGGACCCGCCCCACTTGAGATCAGCGTCAGCAGCCGGCTCGACCTTCGTGGTCGCAGCCAGGGCGTTGTCCTTGTTGGTCGTCCCTTGGGCGAGCTGCGCAATGCCTATCGGGAGCTTGAGGAAAGTCATCTCGCCCTGCGAAACGCACAGAGCCAACTGGTGCAGAACGAAAAGCTTGCCTCCCTTGGTCGGCTCGTCGCCGGTGTCGCGCACGAGCTGAACAATCCGATCAGTTTTGTATATGCCAACACCCACGCCTTGGAGAAATATACAACCCGGTTCGAAACGTATTTTGATGCGGTTCAGGCGGGATATGACCGGCCAGCATTGGTGGCCTTGCGGGATGAGCTGCGCCTCGACAAAACGGTAAAAAACCTGCGGGTCGCAATCGACGGCGCAAAGGACGGAGCAGAACGTGTGCGCGACATTGTCGAAGACCTCCGTAGGCTTAGCGCTGAGGGACCAAGCGAGACGGTTCGCTTCGATTTACTGACAACGGCACGCACGGCGGCGGACTGGGTGGTGCGGGGCACTAAAACGCCGGTGAAGGTCAAGTTCGAAAGTGACGCCCAAATGGATGCAATCGGCAATCCCGGACATGTGCAGCAGATCGTTATGAACCTCGTCCAGAACGCGATCGATGCTTTGATTGATACAAACGACCCTCTGATCACAATCGGGGTGTTCCCGCGCGACGGGGCTGCCATTCTTCGGGTGCGCGACAACGGGCCAGGCATTCCAAAAACCGTGGAACCGTCGATATTCGACCCGTTCTACACGACGAAGGAAGTTGGAAAGGGTACAGGTCTTGGCCTGTCGATCTCCCACAAGATTGCGGAAGAGCATGGCGGCAGCCTTGCGTTGATTGAAACAGCTGACAGCGGAAGCTGCTTCGAACTCACCCTTCCAGCAGGAGGGCCCGCATGAACGTCTTATGGCTACAATCTGCGGGCTGTGGTGGCTGCACGATGTCGCTGCTTTGTGCCGAGACCCCTGGTGTCTTTGATCTGCTGCTGGATGCAGGCCTGTCCTTCCTTTGGCACCCGGCTTTGTCCGAGGCGACCGGCGGGGAGGTTCAGCGCCTTTTGAATGGGGTCGAAGATGGGAGCATCCCGCTCGACATTCTTTGTGTTGAAGGGTCCATCCTTCGCGGACCTCGAGGAACGGGGAAGTTTCAGATGCTGTCGGGAACGGGGCGATCTATGCTCGACTGGGTGCAAAGCCTTGCACCGCGCGCAAGACATGTCGTTGCGGTGGGCACCTGTGCGGCCTTTGGGGGGGTGACCTCAGCAGGGGGAAACCCGGCCGATGCGGTCGGCCTCCAATACGACGGCTTCGAACCCGGTGGCGCAGTGGACGACGCGTTCCGTAGCAAAAGTGGGATGCCCGTTATAAATGTGGCCGGTTGCCCGACCCATCCTGATTGGGTGACCGAGACGCTCCTCCTCCTGGCTGCGCAGGAGATGTCCGCGGACGCGCTCGACGCCTTTGGGCGACCGCTGTTTTATGCCGAAAATCTGGTGCACCACGCGTGCCCGAAGAACGAGTTTTATGAATACAAGGCCAGTGCGGAGTCACACGGTCAGCTCGGTTGTATGATGGAGCATCTGGGATGCGTTGGTACGCAGGCTTCGGGAGATTGCAATATTCGCGGCTGGAATGGGGGCAGCTCATGCACGCGGGCGGGATACGCCTGCATCAACTGCACCGCACCCGAATTTGAAGAACCCCACCACCCATTTTCGGAAACACCCAAGTTTGCTGGCATCCCAGTAGGCTTGCCTTCCGATATGCCCAAGGCGTGGTTCATGGCGCTCGCTTCGCTGTCCAAGGCCGCGACACCCAAACGCCTGGCGGACAACGCGAGATCAGATCGGATCGAGGTCACTCCAACGATACGGAGCCGAAAGCCGTGACCACTCGATCCTTGATTGTCGGTCCGTTCAACCGGGTTGAAGGCGATCTGGAAATCCGCTTGGACGTTGCAGATGGTCATGTAGCCGCCGCTTATGCCAACGCACCTTTGTTCCGTGGGTTTGAGATGATGATGCTTGGTAAGAATCCCATGGACGCGCTAACCATCACACCACGCATCTGCGGAATCTGTTCAATCAGCCAATCCTCGGCTGCCTCGGCCGCGCTTGGATCGCTCGCCGGGGATGCCCAGGCGCCGCAAGGCGCTTTAGTGAGCGCTATCTTGCATGGGGTCGAAAACCTCTGCGATCACCTTACGCATTTCAATCTGTTTTTCTGTGCCGATTTTGCTCGACCCGCCTATGCGGGCCGGGTCTGGCACGACCGAGCTGTGGCCCGCTTTACCGCCATGCAGGGATCCGCTGCGCGGGCCTGCGTAGAGGCCCGCGCGCAGATATTGCATATCGTTGGGCTTTTGGGGGGCAAATGGCCCCATACATTGGCGATCCAACCCGGGGGCGCGACTCGTGCGCCCTCGACCCGCGACAAAATCCGGATGAGCAGCACCTTAACGGCCTTTCGCCGCTATCTGGAAGATGTCGTCTTCGGCGCACCAGTAGAGGCGTTTGCCGAGCTTCAGTCCGCAGATGCCTTGCGGGAGTGGGGCACAGGAGATGTTGGCCTTTTTCTTGAAATCGCTGAGGATCTGAAGCTTTCCCAAATGGGCGCGGGTCCGGGGAGGTATCTGTCCTTCGGGGCTTATCCTTTGCAACAAGGGCGCGCCTTTGCTCAAGGGATTTGGCAGGACGGTGTCGTTGGGCCGGTGGATACGGCCGAGATCCGGGAGGATCTGAGCCATGCTTGGATGCTTGGGCCGGATGCCCATCCCGCAAACGGGCAGACGATCCCAGATGAGTCTATGCGCGACGAAGCCTACAGTTGGTGCAAGGCTCCGCGTTTGTCAGGTCGAACAGTAGAAACTGGTGCGTTTGCCAGACAGCTTGTTGACGGGCATCCTTTGGCGGTGGATCTGGCGCGCACCGGGTCCAATGTGCTTGCCCGCGTGGCGGGGCGGCTGCTGGAGGTCGCGCGCACCCAGCTTTTGCTGGAAAAGTGGGTACGCGATCTGGACCCGGCGCAACGTTTTATGCGGGACGTGACCCTCCCAAAGAGCGGAGAGGGCGAGGGTCTTGTCGAAGCCGCGCGCGGTGCGCTCGGCCATTGGATCCAGGTCGAAGATGGCAAACTCTCGGGCTATCAGATCGTGGCGCCAACTACATGGAATTTCAGCCCACGCGATGCTCAAGGCACGCCCGGCCCGGTAGAAGCCGCTCTGGTTGGTGCTCCCGTCGGAGAGGCGGAAGACACCCCGTTGTCCGTTCAGCATATCGTGCGCAGTTTTGACCCGTGCATGGTGTGCACGGTCCATTGAGCCATTCCTGCAAAATTCGGGTGCGCGGCCAAGTCCAAGGCGTCGGCTTTCGCCCTTTTGTCTGGCAGATCGCCAAGAAGATGGACATCAGGGGCGAGGTCCTGAACGACCCCGAAGGCGTGTTGATCCACGCCGACGGGGAGGCCATGGAGGCCTTTGTGGGCGCGCTCAAAGCCGAGCCGCCACCTCTCGCTCGTGTGGATGCGGTTGAAGTGGAAGCGTATCACTTTGACTCCCCTCCTATCGATTTTGAGATCGTGGCCAGCAAGGGCTCCGGCGCGGAAACGCGTGTGACCCCGGATGCGGCAACCTGCGCGGATTGCCTTGCAGACATCCGGGGGAAAGATCCGCGTCGAAGGGGATATGCTTTTACCAATTGCACCCATTGTGGGCCGCGTTTCACCATTCTGCGTGCGCTGCCATATGACCGGGCACGCACAACGATGGCGCCATTTGAGATGTGTGGCGATTGTGCGGTGGAATACGCTGACCCAGCGGATCGTCGGTTTCACGCACAACCAGTAGCATGTGCCAACTGCGGTCCGCAGCTCAAGTTCGGAGACAGCGCAGACCCCATCGCCGAGACCGTCACCGCTTTGCGAGAGGGACACATCATAGCGATCAAGGGCCTTGGCGGCTTTCACCTGTGCTGTGACGCAACCAATGAGGAGGCTATCGCTGCCTTGCGCGGACGTAAGCGGCGACCGACCAAACCTTTGGCCCTTATGGGCGCTTGGAAGGACATTGAACAATACGCCGTCCTAACACCTGAAGATCGCGTAGCGCTTAGCTCCCCCGCTGCGCCGATTGTGCTGTTGTCCAAGTCAGGCGTTTTGCCCGATGCGTTGGCACCGGGGCAGGGAAAACTTGGCTGGATGTTGCCCTATACCCCGCTGCACCATCTGTTGATGGATAACATTCAGCGCCCTTTGGTGATGACCTCGGGCAACCTCTCGGGTGAGCCGCAGGTGATTGGCAATGACGAGGCAGAAGAGAAGCTGGCCGACATCGTTGATGGTTTCCTAACCCACAATCGAAAAATCGCGCGTAGGCTCGATGACAGCGTGATGCAAAACACGACCGCAGGTCCAATGATTCTGCGTCGAGCGCGCGGGTTGGTGCCCGAAACACTGCCCCTTCCGCCAGGGTTTGAAGACGCTCCTCAAGTGACCGCCTTTGGGGCGCACCTGAAATCTGCGATCTGCCTGATCAAGAATGGACAAGCCTTGTTGTCTCATCACCTAGGCGACCTGGATGAGGCGTTAACTTGGGATGAGTTCGTGAAGGCTGACGCGGATTATGCGGATCTGTTCGATCACGCGCCAGAGATCTTTGCCTGCGATCTGCATCCTGGATATAGGTCGTCACAACATGCGGCCACGCGGGCTGGCGGTGCTCCCGTCGAAATTCAACATCACCATGCACATCTCTCCGCGTGTCTGGCGGAGAATGCGTGGCGGCTTGATGCTGGCCCGGTTGCAGGAGTGATCCTCGACGGACTTGGCCTTGGATCTGACGGCACGATCTGGGGTGGGGAGGTGCTGCTGGGAGATTATCACGGATTTGAGCGGCACGCATGGTTGAAGCCTACGGCTCTGCTGGGTGGTGATGCGGCCAGCCGCGAGCCGTGGCGCAACGCGGTGGCTCGGCTCGATCAGGCGGGATTGCAGGACGAAGCGGATCGCTTGTTCCGGACCCAGCCGCTCCACGTCCTACGTCAGGCGGCGAATAAGGGTGTGAACGCTCCGCTGTCGTCGTCGGCCGGGCGACTTTTTGATGCATGCGCGGCGGTGTTGGGGCTGGCGCCTGATCGACAGAGTTTCGAGGGCGAAGCGGCCATGACCCTTGAAGCGCTTGCGCTGGAGGCGCACGGGACGAGATTGCCTGGATATGAATTGGAGAGCGCAGGTGATGAGATCGACCCCGGAGCGCTCTGGCAGCAGATGTTGACCGATGTGGCTTCCGCCGCACCTTTACCCCAGATCGCCTACCGCTTTCACGCCACTATAGCAGCGGCGTTTGCCCGCCCGGCCCGCGCGCTCGTTGAAAGCGGCCAAGCCAAGGCCGTCGTGCTGTCAGGCGGTTGCTTCCAGAACGCGGTGTTGCTTGAGATGATGCTGGCGGCGCTATCGGATCTGCCCGTGCTTCACCATACAAAGGTTCCAGCCAATGATGGTGGGCTGGCCTTGGGTCAGGCTGTAATTGCCGCGGCGAGTCACCTTAATGTCCGGTAAGCATGCGATCACCCGCGCGGCTCAGCGGTAACCACCCAACCGTTTTCTGCTGCAGCGGTATGCCGTTGAATTCCGAATAAGCCACTGGAATGTATGCGCAATTCTGAAATTCTGCATCCAGGCCATTTTTTCCAACCCTTCGCGCGCCGTCTCGCTCATCAAGAATGAGAGGACTTATCTATGGCGACCCCCGTTGCCACAGCCACAGGTGGAGGAGACAAGACTTGGCCGATATCGAAACTTTTTACGATGTGATGCGAAGCCAGGGGATTACCCGGCGTAGCTTCATGAAATATTGTGCCTTGACGGCCAGCGCCTTGGGCCTCGGCCCGGCCTTCGTGCCGAAAATTGCGCACGCGATGGAAAACAAACCGCGTACGCCGGTCATCTGGGTCCACGGTCTGGAATGCACCTGTTGTTCAGAGAGCTTCATCCGTTCCGCTCACCCTCTGGCTAAGGATGTGGTGCTGTCGATGATCTCTCTTGATTATGACGACACGTTGATGGCGGCAGCTGGCCACGCGGCCGAGGCCGCGATGATGGACACAATCGAGAGATACAAAGGCAACTATATCCTTGCGGTTGAGGGAAACCCGCCGCTGAACGAAGACGGGATGTTCTGCATCTCTGGTGGCAAACCATTCGTCGAGAAACTGAAGATGGCGGCGAAAGACGCTAAAGCTATCATCAGCTGGGGGGCTTGCGCATCTTATGGCTGTGTTCAGGCGGCGAAGCCGAACCCAACGCAGGCTACGCCAGTACACAAGGTGATCACTGACAAGCCGATTATCAAAGTGCCAGGTTGTCCGCCGATTGCGGAAGTGATGACTGGCGTGATCACTTACATGCTCACATTTGACCGTTTGCCCGAGCTGGACCGTCAGGGTCGCCCGGCAATGTTTTATGGTCAACGTATCCATGACAAATGTTATCGCCGTCCACATTTCGACGCCGGCCAGTTTGTCGAAGAATGGGACGATGATGGTGCACGTAAGGGGTACTGCCTCTACAAGATGGGTTGCAAAGGCCCGACCACTTACAACGCCTGTTCCACGATCGGCTTCAATGAAGGGATCAGTTTCCCGATTCAGGCTGGCCATGGCTGTATCGGTTGTTCTGAGGATGGGTTCTGGGATCAGGGCACGTTCTATGATCGCGTGACTGACCTGACCCAGTTTGGTGTCGAAGCCAACGCAGACCAGATCGGTCTGGCCGCAGCAGGCGCTGTTGGCGGTGGCGTCGCAATCCACGCTGCAGTCTCCGCGCTGAAATCGGCACAGAGCAAAGCACAGAAAACCCCAACACCTACCAATGAGGAGGCCTGATTATGGTTGTTCAAACGCCAAACGGCTTCGATCTCGACAATAGTGGCAAGCGTATTGTTGTCGACCCGGTCACCCGGATCGAAGGGCATATGCGTTGCGAGGTGAATGTCGACGAAGAAGGCTACATCCGCAACGCTGTTTCTACCGGGACCATGTGGCGGGGTCTGGAAGTGATCCTGAAAGGTCGCGATCCCCGGGATGCCTGGGCCTTTACTGAGCGCATCTGTGGGGTCTGCACAGGTACGCATGCGCTGACCTCGGTCCGCGCTGTGGAAGATGCGCTGGGGATTGAGATCCCGGATAACGCAAACTCCATCCGCAACATCATGCAGCTTAACCTGCAGATCCACGACCATGTTGTGCATTTTTATCATCTGCATGCGCTGGATTGGGTGAACCCGGTTAACGCGCTGCGCGCCGATCCAAAGGCGACGTCAGAGTTGCAGCAGACGGTGAGCCCGTCACACCCAATGTCCTCCCCCGGTTATTTCAGGGATGTGCAGAACCGATTGAAGCAGTTTGTCGAAAGCGGTCAGCTGGGCCTTTTCAAAAACGGGTATTGGGACAATCCGGCCTACCTGTTGCCGCCGGAAGCGGACCTGATGGCCACCACTCACTATCTCGAAGCGCTCGACCTGCAGAAAGAGATCGTGAAGATCCATACGATCTTCGGCGGTAAGAACCCCCATCCAAACTGGCTGGTGGGTGGTGTGCCTTGCCCGATCAACGTACACTCCACAGGGGCCACCGGTGCGATCAACATGACGCATCTAAACCATGTTGAAACGATCATTCAGAAATGCATCGACTTTAACAAAAACGTCTACATTCCCGATGTGATTGCGATCGGCGGGTTCTATAAGAACTGGCTCTACGGCGGAGGTTTGAGCTCGCAAGCTTGCCTTGCATATGGTGACATTCCAGAGCATCCCAATGATTTCAGCGCCGAGCAGCTACATCTTCCGCGCGGGGCCATCATCAACGGGGATCTTTCGACGGTTCATGACGTAGATGTGCGTGACCCGGAACAGGTTCAGGAATTCGTCGATCACTCGTGGTATGACTATGGCGAGCCCGGTAAGGGCCTTCATCCCTGGGATGGTGTCACCGAGGCAAAATTCGAGCTGGGACCAAACCTGAAAGGCACGCGTACCAACATCAAAGAGATCGATGAGAGTGCGAAGTATTCTTGGATCAAAGCTCCGCGCTGGCGTGGGCATGCGATGGAAGTCGGCCCGCTGGCCCGCTACGTCGTCGGCTACGCCAAGGGGCATGAGGACATCAAGGATCAGGTCGATGGCCTGCTGCGCACGATGGACCTGCCGTTGGAGGCTGTCTTCTCGACCCTAGGCCGCACTGCAGCCCGGGCGCTGGAAAGCGAATATTGTGGACGGTTGCAGAAGTATTTCTTCGACAAGCTCGTCACTAATATCAAGAACGGGGATGAAAGTACCGCGAACGTCGCAAAGTGGGACCCGTCGACTTGGCCAAAGGAAGCCAAGGGCGTGGGTATGACCGAAGCACCGCGCGGAGCGCTGGGGCACTGGGTCAAGGTAAAGGACGCGCGTATCGAGAACTATCAATGCGTCGTACCAACGACCTGGAACGGTTCCCCCCGTGACACAGCGGGCAATATCGGAGCATTCGAGGCTAGCCTCATGAACACCAAGATGGAGCGGCCAGAGGAACCGGTCGAAATCTTGCGCACCCTGCACAGTTTTGACCCGTGCCTGGCATGCTCCACCCACGTGATGTCGCCGGATGGCGAAGAACTCACCGAAGTTAAGATCCGCTGAGGAGGACCAAACAATGAAGAAACTCGCAACAGTATTCGCCGTTCTTCCTGGCGCCGCCTTTGCACATGGGGGGCATCCCCCAGTGCCTGAGATGGTGCACAGCGTCTCCCATGCAGGCCCGGCAATCGGGGCGCTGGTGGTCGCGGCCGCAATCGGCCTGGCCCTCGCGCAACGGTGGCGCTCATGAAAGTCGATGTCACAGAAACCACTGCGGATATCTCGACAGAGTTGGATTTCTACTCCGTCAAACCGCTGACGGGAGATGCGACAGACGCTGACCGGGCCACAGTCACGCGCAACACCTCGGTTTACGTTTACGAGGCACCTGTGCGTCTCTGGCATTGGGTTAATGCGGCGGCGATTCTCGTGCTCTGTGTGACGGGATACCTAATCGGGTCCCCGCTGCCTTCGGTTGATATAGCGGAACCCGCGACGCAGTTCCTCTTTGGCTATATCCGATTTGCCCATTTTGCAGCGGCGATGATCATGACTGTCGGCTTCTTTGGACGCATCTACTGGGCGTTTGTGGGGAATTCCCATTCCCGTCAGATGTTCAAACTCCCACTCTTTAACGGGCAATGGTGGTCGGAAGTCTGGGAGGAAGTGAAATGGTATGCCTTTCTCAAGAAGCGGCCAAAGAAATACGTGGGGCATAACCCGTTGGCACAGATTGCCATGTTTTTCTTCATGACCGCGGGGATGAGCTTCATGATCCTGACAGGTTTTTCGCTTTACGCAGAGGGGCTCGGACCAGATAGCACCCTGGATGTGATCTTTGGCCCCCTCCGCGATCTGGTTGGTGGAAGCCACATGATGCACCAGATTCACCATCTTGGTATGTGGGCCATCGTGGTCTTCATCATGATCCACATCTATGCAGCTGTGCGCGAAGATATCATGTCGCGCCAAACGATGGTTTCGACGATGATTTCCGGCACACGCACGTTCAAGGACGACGATCCGAATTAAGTCGTTCATCCAGATCCCGCAAAGCCTTCGGGCGATAGGAAAAGCAGGTGCGAGTCGCCTGCTTTTTCTTTTGATTAGTAGGTTTCCATAATTGGAAGATATCGGTTATTGATCTTCCTTAAGTCTATATCGTAAATACCTGTATACAGAAGAATACCATTTATTTTCATGTATTTAGGAAATTTTGATAGATTTTCGCTTTTTTTGATCTGGGTACATTTGTGACAAGTTAACCTCCATCTCAGCCAAGGATGGAAAGACACTTTCCTATCCAGTCAAGGGAGGGACAGATGACAGCGAACGTGCTGATCATGGGCATAGGCAACGTGCTTTGGGCCGACGAGGGCTTTGGGGTGCGTTGCATCGAACATCTTGCACAGCAATGGGAATTACCTGAGGAAGTCACGCTTCTGGATGGCGGGACGCAAGGCCTCTATCTTTTGCCATTCCTGGAGGCCGCAGACACATTGATTGTCTTCGACGCAATCGATTATGGGCTGCAACCCGGCACTTTGAAAGTTGTAGAAGGTGACGAGGTTCCCAGTTTCATGGGGGCCAAGAAGATGTCCCTGCACCAGACCGGTTTCCAGGACGTCATTGCGACGGCAACACTCATGGGCTACTGCCCGAAGACATTGCTGCTGATCGGATGCCAGCCAGAGGAACTGGAAGACTACGGCGGAGGCTTACGCGCCATCGTCGCCGACCAGATTGAACCCGCTGTGCACATTGCATTGACGCGTTTGGCTCAGATGGGTTTTGTCGCGAAACCGGGCCGGACAGTAAGCAACCTGCTTGCCGATCCTTCGATCATGCACGCGGCCTACGAGGCCGGTCGCCCCACCGAAGAAGAGGCTTGCCGCACAGGGGATGACCGTTTCTTCCCGGCGGCAGAGTAGCTCCAATGTGCGTCGGTCAACCTCTCCAGATATCGGCAATCGATGGGATCGCTGCCAGGGCGAGCAACGACAAGCTCGACGAAGTAATCGATTTGTCCCTAACGCCTGAGGCGCAGGTAGGAGATTGGGTGCTCAGCTTTCTGGGAGCTTCCCGCGAGGTGATCTCGGAAGAGCAGGCTCAAAAGATTCTGGCCGCTTTGGACGGGTTGCGCGCGCTGATGGCGGGCGACGAATTGGGCGATGCTTTCGCCGATCTTGAAGCAAGGGAGCCGCAGCTTCCACCCCATCTGGCCGCTGCGCATAGTGCCGGGCAGACCACGGGATAACAGCCGCGCGGCGTGGCAAACAGAAGGACCAAAAGATGACACATCCGCTTGTGAGCAGATTGACCGATGACTTTGATTACCCGGCCCTCACCAATATGGCAGAGGTTGCCGCCTTTACCGATGCGCCTGGCCTGCACGCGATTTTCGTACCAGGCGATGCGCAACGGAACCTGGAAACGCCTGACGTGGCTGTCATTCTCCCCGAGCTGCGCCAGGCCTTCCAGGGCCAATTCGACTGCGCCGTCGCTACCGATAGTGTCGAAGGCCAGATCCGGGAAGAAACCAAGATCTTCAAGACGCCGAGCCTGATTTTCTATCGGGATGGCGCCTGTGTTGGCGGCATTCCCAAGGTGCGCGATTGGTCCGACTATGTCGAGCGTATCACCCACCTGATGACCCTTCCGACGGCTGCTGAATGATCTCATTCCAAAGACAAGGATGACCGCACAATGACCAATCCGTTCATGATGCCACCCACGGGGTTCGGCCCGGGCTCTCAACCTCTCGACCAAGGCGACGATGCGCTGGAGTACATGCCCTTACCGCAAGACATGCGGACCTATTCCCCGTCCATCCCTGAGGTTGAAGAGTTTGGCGATGTGGATTTGACACCGGCGTTTGATCTGCTGGACCAGATCGCGCGCGCGGCCACTCGGGTTGCAGACGACGGCGGGTCTGCCAAGTTCGATCTGAGCACGCTGGACGACAAGAACCGCGCTCTGATCACCGAAACGATGGGCAGTGGGGAGGTCGCTGCAAAGGTACGCGCGATCCCCGCCATTGCAGTGCAAGAAAGCGTCTTTGCCGGTATCTGGATCTTGCAAAGCGCCCTTGGGGATCAAATCGAAGTGGCCGCTATTCCAAGCTGTATCGCGGATAATCCCTTCGCATCTACAAGGCCCGGCCAAGGCGAGGATGCGTTACGCGCGCCCGGCGTAGCGAATGCCCCATCCCTCCTTGTCGAGCTTGTCGAAAAGTCAGCCCAGTTCGATCCTGACGCGCCCCTTCATGTCGTTAACCTCTCACTTCTTCCGCATACCGAGCAGGACCTTATCGCGCTGGATGAGGCTTTAGGTGAAGGTGCCGTGACAATCCTGTCGCGCGGTTATGGCAATTGCCGGATCACGGCGACGGCCCTGCCGCATGTCTGGCGTGTCCAGTTCTTCAACAGCCAGGACGCGTTGATCCTGGATACGTTCGAGGTGACCACTATTCCTGAAGTGGCTTGCGCCGCGCCCGAAGACCTTGCCGATAGTGGCAGCCGTCTGGCCAATGTGTTGGAGGCGTTGAAATGACCCGCTTCGAAGGCAGCTTTCTCGGTGCGCAGGACAAGATCAGCCCGCAGGCGATCATGGAGTGCAAGATCTGCTGGACTCCTTACGATCCGGCAGAAGGTGACGACTATCGACAGGTTGACCCCGGCACTGCCTTCGTGGATCTGCCCCATGACTGGTCTTGCCCCAATTGCAGCGCCCCGAAGGAACAATTCATGGTGTTGGAAGATCCCGGCGCGGCCTCGGTCGCGGAAGCGGCTGAGCTTGACGCGTTGACCGCGAAACTCGTCGCTGACTTCACCGAGATCTGGCACGCCAAAATGCGAGATGTGCCGATGGTGAACAAGCTGCTCACCGTCGAAGCGGTTGGATTTCGGATGGTCGATGGTCGCCCTTTGGGTGTTCTGATCTCGCCCTGGTTTATGAACCTCATCCAACTTCCCGGCGCAGATGAGGATTGGACCAACCTGACACCTGGTGAGAAAGAGCTGATCTCCTTCCCGTCCGGCGATTATGAATTCCTGCACAACACACGGGAGATGATCGGCGGTTACAAGGCCTGTTCGCTGTTTTCTCCGATGGGTGAATTCTCGACTCAGATGCAGGCGCAAGAGGTTGCGCGTGCGGTCATGGTTGCGCTGTTCGACGATGCCAACCGTGCAGAAACAGACCGCGCCGCCGACATCCGCGCCGCGCGAGAGGCAGAGCTGGCGCCCAAAGAAGATGAGGCACCCGTCCTGACGGAGGTTCCGACGCGACGGGCGGTTATCACCGGTGGCATAGCGGAGCCTGCCGAGTAGTGCTCGACTCTGCCGCATATCCTCAGCTGCGCGCCAAGGCCGCGCCCGCACTGCCGATTGAGCAAATGATCGTCGGTCAAAGCGTGAAAGCTGCGGCAGAACTGCTTCCCCGTTTGTTCAACTTGTGTCGTGTGGCACAGGGCATCGCGGCGCGCGCAGCCTTTGATTTGCCTCTTGGACGGGATTGGCAGGAAGAGCTGCGCCGCGAAATTCTGCGTGAGCATATCGTCAAGCTTTGCCTGAAACTGCCCGCTGCCCTAAACCAGCCGGCGCTGCCGTTGCCGCGTGACTGGATCGAAGGACATCGAGAAGCGCGCGAGGATGTCTTTGGCCCGGGCGGACAGTTGCCAGAAACGGCTCAGGGCTTCGCAGCGTTTTTGTCGGCAGGAAAAGGGATTGCGTCCGTCCTTCGCCCGGTGACCCAGCTTTTTGGGGAGGGAGAGGCCGTGCGCGACGCGCTGCCCCTGTCCGCACATCAGACTATCTTTGATAACTGCCTGCAGGAGAATTCCGTCGCGGCGCGACAGGCACAACACCCCGTTCTGCAAAGTATTGAAGCCGCGCATGGACGCAACTTGCTGTGGTCTGTGACCGCGCTTGCCTACGATCTGCAAGCACTTTGGGATGGACAGCTTCCCGCAAGCGAACTGAATACCGGCCGCGCGGTGGTTCCTGCCGCACGCGGGTATTACGGCGTTCATGCGACTGTTGAAGCAGGCCGTGTGGCCAGCTTCCGGAGGGTGACCCCAACAGATCACCTGCTCGCCCCACGTGGCGCGTTGGAGCAATCGCTGACCAGTTTGCCGCGACAAAAGGCGCAGGCGCTTGCGCCGCTAGTATTGTCAATTCTGGATCCCTGTCACCCGGTCTCTTTGGTGCCAAAGGCAGAGGAGGAAGCAACCCGTGCATGAGATGTCGCTCTGCGAAGGTATGCGCCGCGTGATCGAAGATCAGGCCGTGGCGCATAATGTCAGCAAAATCAAACGTGTACGGGTCGAGATCGGGCGTTTCGCCGGGGTCGAAGTGGACGCGTTGCATTTTGCTTTTGAGGTAGTAATGCGAGGGTCCGTCGCCGAGGGTGCAGAGCTTGTCACACTCGATCTGCCCGGCAAAGCCATGTGTTACGACTGTATGAAAGAGGTGGAAATTCAAAATCGCCTCGATCCTTGCCCGCTCTGTGGCGGCGGGAAATTAATGCCGCAAGGCGGCGATGAGATGCGGATTAAGGATTTGGAGGTAGCCTGAAATGTGTACAGTTTGTGGATGCGGACCAGACGAGGTGAAGGTGCATGGGCATGGGCACGGCCATACACATGACCATACGCACGATCACAATCACGGGCACCACCATCACCATGGCGGCGACCATCACCACTATGGCCACGGCCCGGCAGGCACCGAAGTTCCAGGCATGTCGCAAGACCGCCTGATCGAGATCGAGACCGATATCCTGTCAAAAAACAACGACTACGCGCATGCCAACCGAGCCGTGCTGGCCGATAAGGGGATTTTGGCGATCAACCTTGTATCCTCCCCTGGCTCGGGCAAGACGACGCTGCTGTGCAAGACGATCGAGGCGTTGGGCGATCAGTCGCTCGCCGTGATCGAAGGTGACCAGCAAACTGAAAACGACGCTGACCGAATCCGCGCAACCGGTGCACGGGCGGTTCAGGTGAATACCGGTAAGGGCTGCCACCTTGATGGCCACATGGTCGGCCATGCGATGGAACATCTGGATCTGGACCCCGGCGCGATGCTGTTCATTGAAAACGTGGGCAACCTGGTTTGCCCCGCGGCGTTTGACCTTGGCGAAGACGGCAAGGTGGCGATCCTTTCCGTGACCGAAGGGGAAGACAAGCCGCTGAAATACCCGGACATGTTCACCGCCGCGCGGCTTGCGATCCTCAATAAGATCGACCTCGCTCCGCATTGCGATGTGGATCTGGATTTGTATGAAGCCAACCTGCGCCGTGTAAACCCTGGGATCGAAATCCTGCGCGTCTCTGCCCGCACGGGCGAAGGGATGGAAGCATGGGTCAACTGGCTTCGCCAGCATTTGGCGGACAAAGCCACGCCTGAGGCAGCACAATGAACACTTCGCCCACCCTCCTGCTCGTCGATGACGAGGAACATGCCCTCGCAGCGATGCGCATGGCGCTCGAAGACGACTTCGATTGCCTGACCGCGCTCACCGCGGAGGAGGCGACACGGTTGATGGAAGAGAATTTCGTGCACGCGATTTTCTGCGATCACCGCATGCCTGGCAAGACGGGGGTGGAGTTTCTGGCCGAGGTGCGCGACCGCTGGCCTGAGACCGTACGCATCATCATAACTGGCTACACCGAAACCAACGATATGATCGCTGCGATCAATGATGCGGGGATCTATCAGCTATTAACCAAACCCTGGCATCCTGATCAGCTGATGATGGCGGCGAAGAATGCGGCCCAGCTGTTCCAGCTGAGCCGCGAACATGACCGCCTGTCGCTTGAAATGCGCTTTATAGGCAAAACGGCGGAAACCAAAGTCGAAGCGCGTCGCCGTGACTTACGCGAAGGGTTTGGGTTTGAGCGGGTGCTGCGCACACCCAACTCTCCGATGAACGCAACGATCGAGTTGGCCCGTCAGGTCGCGAGCTTTGACGTGCCCGTGCTGATCACAGGAGAGGCCGGCACCGGCAAAGACCATATGGCGCGGGCGATGCACTATGCCTCACTCCGCTCGGACCAATCGTTCTATGAATTGAATTGTGCAGGCCTGCCCGACGACGTTCTGATGCTAGAGCTTCTGGGCGCAAAGAAAGGTGCCCTGTCCGGCACGCCAAGCAACAAGATCGGGCTTTTGCAAAAGGCGTCCCGTGGGACATTGTTCCTGAACGGGATCGACACATTGAGCCCGCAAATGCAGCTGGTCCTGCTCCGTGTAGCAACTGAAGGTAGTTTTGAACCGATCGGGGGGACGGAAACGCTGACCACCAACACGCGGTTGATGGCGGGTAGCCATACGGACCTCGCGCCAGCCTTAGCCGATGGGCGGTTCCGTACCGATCTCTATTTTGCTTTGGCAACGACCGAACTGGCTTTGCCTCCACTACGAGCGCGGTTGGAAGATCTGGAGATCCTGACCCGTCACATGTTGGGTGATCTTGCGGCGGAGCATTCCAAACCTGTTGAAGGGCTTACTAATCTCGCACTGGAATTCCTTGGCAATTACGACTGGCCCGGCAATCTGCCAGAGCTTCAGAACGAACTGACACGCATGCTGATCCTTAGCCAGGAACCCAAACTGGGGCCGGAACTGATCTCCCGCCATATACTGCAGGCGGATCCTTCGGTCTCTGCGCGTCCCGATCCCGGTGAAGCTGTATTACTAGCTGGCGAAGGCACGCTGAAAGATCGGATCGAGGCGATGGAAGCACGCATTCTGCGTGAAACCCTAACCCGTTTGAAATGGAACAAGAGTCGCGCCGCAGAAGAGCTGGGCCTCAGCCGTGTTGGGCTGCGCTCCAAATTGGATCGCTATGGCGTGCATCAGCCAGGCAAGATCAACGCAGAAGGTGAGGAGGACTGATCCGTGTGTTTAGGTATTCCAGGACAGATCATTGAAATCACGGACGCAGATAGCCTGATGGCTATGGCAGATGTGTCGGGTGTACGCCGGGAGGTGTCTATCGCTTGCGTAGCAACCCCTGACTTGCAGGATCTGATCGGCGAGTGGGCCCTGATCCATGTAGGTTTCGCGATGAGCGTCATCGACGCCGACGAGGCGGTCAAAACGCTCGACGCACTGCGTGGGCTTGGCGAGGCGCAGGAAACGCTGGAGGCAATGGCCGACGGTGATTCAGCTTTAGAAGGAAAGCAGGCCTTTGGTCTGACGGAGGCAACCCAATGAGATATGTAGAAGAGTTCCGCGACCCGGTCGCTGCAAAATCCGTCCTCGCCGCCATTGATACCGTTGTGGCCGAGATCGGTGCGACTAAGGAAAACCCTGTCCATATTATGGAGATCTGCGGTGGACATACCCATGCGATCTTCCGCTATGGGCTGGACCGGCTGACACCGGAAGGGATTGAGTTCATCCATGGCCCCGGCTGCCCGGTCTGTGTCCTCCCGATGAGTCGGATTGACGAATGCGTGCAAATCGCGGAACGGCCCGAGGTTATCTTCTGTACCTTCGGCGACGCCATGCGTGTGCCTGGCACACAGAAGTCGCTGATGCAGGCAAAGGCGGACGGTGCCGATATCCGCATGGTCTATTCTCCCCTCGACGCGTTGGAAATAGCGCGGCGCAACCCGGAGCGGGAGGTGGTGTTCTTTGGCCTCGGCTTTGAGACCACAACCCCCTCCACCGCTCTGTCCATCCAGCAAGCCGCGCGCGAGGAGCTGAGGAACTTCAGTGTCTTCTGCAACCACATTACAGTACCGCCCCCGATCAAGGCTTTGCTGGATGACCCGCATATGGTGCTAGACGGTTTCGTCGGTCCCGGCCACGTGTCCATGGTGATCGGCACACATCCCTACGACTTTATTGCCGAGGATTATGGAAAACCCATTGTCGTGGCCGGGTTCGAGCCGCTTGACCTGTTGCAATCGGTATTGATGGTTTTGCGTCAGGTACGCGATGACCGGGCCGAGGTTGAAAACCAATATGCCCGCGTCGTGCCAGAGCACGGCAATCCCGTTTCGTTGGCCGCTATCGAAGATGTCTATGAACCCCGTCCCAGCTTTGAATGGCGAGGGTTGGGCGAGATCGATGCCAGCGGTCTGCGTATCCGACAATGCTATGCGGCATACGACGCGGAAGAGAAGTTTCAAGTCGGCTATGGCGCAGGCCCGCGCCTCGTCACTGAACCAGAAGGGTGTGCATGCGGCCAGGTCATGACCGGACGGATCAAACCAACTGAATGCCCGCAATACGGCACCGGCTGCACGCCGGAGATGCCCCTGGGCGCGCTCATGGTCAGCTCTGAAGGCGCCTGCGCGGCCTATCACACTTACGGCGCGGTTCTGGAGGCAGCGGAATGAACATGTCAGCCCCCCTCAAACCCGCCCGCCTGCGTGGCGACCGCGTGACTATGGCCCATGGCGGCGGTGGAAAAGCGATGCGCGACCTGATTGAAGAAGTTTTCACCGAAGTGTTTTTACCCCCCGGCTCGGAAGATCAGGCCCGTCTGACATCCGAAGCGTTGGCCGAAGCTGGTGCGCAACTTGCGTTCACCACTGACAGCTTTGTTGTTTCACCCCCCGTTTTCCCCGGTGGCGACATCGGCAAGATTGCCGTGTGCGGTACAGTGAATGACTTGGCAGTTGGTGGGGCAAAACCGCTCTGGCTGTCCGCTGCCTTCATCATCGAAGAAGGCTGCGAGTTTGCGTTGCTTCGGCAGATCGTCGCGTCCATGCAGGCTGAGGCAGAAAAGGCTGGCGTGCGTATCGTCACCGGCGACACCAAAGTTGTGGAACGTGGCGCGGCGGACAAGGTTTTTGTTACAACGTCAGGCGTCGGTGTGATCCCGTCGGGGCGCGATCTGCTGGCAGAAAACATTCAGCCCGGCGATGTCGCTATCGTCAACGGCGTGCTGGGTGATCATGGAGCCACAATCCTTGCCGCAAGGGGAGACATGGCGCTTTCCAGCGATATTCAGTCCGACTGTCAAAGCCTCAACGGGTTGATCGAGGCTGTCGTTGCAGCAGTCCCTACCGTCCGCGCGGCGCGCGATGCAACCCGAGGTGGTGTGGCCTCTGCATTAAATGAAATGGCCGAAGCTTCAGGCGTTGCTATTGAAATCGACGAAACCGCTCTTCCGTTGAGAAGCGAGGTCAAAGGCATGTGCGAGGTACTGGGCCTCGATCCGCTCTACCTCGCCAACGAAGGAACGCTTGTTCTTTTCGTGCCGGAGGCGGAAAGAGAGGCGGCCTTGGCCGCTATGCGCAGCACGCCCGAAGGCGCAGGCGCTGTGGCGATCGGTCAGGCCAAGACCGGCCCATCGGGCCGTGTGACAATGAAAACGCTGTTCGGAGGGCAAAGGCTCGTCGATACGCTGGTCGGCGAACAACTCCCGCGCATCTGCTGAACTGACGCGGGTGCGTCCCCAAATCACGCCTATTGTTTCAACTTTTCCTGAGTTTCTGCAATGGCTTGCATGACCGTTCGCGGTGACCACCTGGCAAATGATCAGCATCAGTCCGTCAAAGCATGGGTGGATTAACCTGTTCCATAGCTGTCTGGATGCTGCGGTTGCTGCAAGGTTGGCAAAGTGCCCAAACGCGACTAACGCGGTGGATGCAGCATGTGTCGCTCGGGGTGAGAAGTGGTCTATCGCTTCAAGCCGCAACAAACTCCGCTTTGCTGACCGCAAACACGCTGAGAACCAGTACCAACGCCTTCCAAACCACGTTGGGCCGACTTTAAGCTCCGGAAGAATTACAGGCCAAAGTTACCCGCAGTAGGATGTTGCCATCAGGTCCGAGCGGCTTCGAACCGCGCCCAAGCGGTTTCGAACGCGTCAAAATCGAAACCATCCTGTTGTGCAGGCTCCAGGATCAGCTTTTCGGTTTGCAGCAGTTTCCGGATGGCGACTTCCATATCTGGCACCACATCGGATGGCACCACAAGCGCGCCGTGACGGTCGGCGTGAACAAGATCGCCATCCCGGATCTTCAGGCCGAAGATTTCGACCTCGGTCCCAATCTCGCGCACATGGACAAACCCGTGGCTGGGGCCGACAGAACCGGCGACAACCGGGAACCCATCCGGCAGATCACCGAGGTCGCGCATAACACCGTTGGTGAGCGCGCCGTTCAGGCCAAACCCCTTATGCACCGTCGTGTTGATCTCTCCCCAGTAGGCGCCAATGCACGCGGGGAAATCCACATCTTCCACAACCGCGATCGCGGGGCGCGGGCCGGTTGCCATGTGCCGATAATAGTCCATCCGCCGTGCCTTGATAATCTCCGGCGCCTCCTCAGGCGGGTTCACGGCCGCAATCTTTGCCGTGCGGGCATAGCCGACCATGGCACCACGGCCAGGGTCCGAGCACAACATGGTCCCTCTCGTGAATGCATCAAAACCACGTCTGCCTTGTGCGACTTCGATTGCGTTGCAAACCGTCGGGGTGTCGACCTGTTTCAGAAGGTCCAACAGGGACTTGTTCATAGCTCCTCCATCCAGCGGATAAGAGCCGCCGTTGTCTTTTCGGGTTGCTCCAGCGAGGGCAGGTGCCCGGCCTCTTCAACGATTTCCAGTGTGCTCTGCGGCATCAGGTCGTGCATCAACTTATGCCGCTCTACGGGACAGAGCGCATCATGCCGCCCGCAAAGCACAAGTGCGGGTTCGGCAAAGCCACGAAGCGTTTCTGTTTGATCCGCGCGATCGCGTAAGGCCATGGATTGGCTGACGAAAACCTTTGGTCCGAGATGCATCGCCATGTCCATGCACAGATCCAGTATGGCGTTTTTGTGTGGGCCTTCTGTAAGATAGTTCGGCTTCATTTCATCCTGCATCACGCGCCGCAATTCTCCTGCCTTGGCAGCGGCGATCTGGGGTGTGCGACGGGCCTTAACCTGTGGCAGCTCTGCCAATGGGTTGGTATCCAACAATGCGAGTCCGGCGACCCTTTCGGGCGCTTGTCGCAGGATCTCCATCGCCAGAATGCCCCCCATCGACAGGCCAACGAGCGCAAAGCGCGGCGGTGCGTGTGTCAGCACGTCCCCAGCCAGATCCGCCATGGTCTGATGCAAACCGGGCGGCATCGTCATCAGCGGGGAGTGACCCGATAACGCGTCAATCTGCGGACCAAAGACCCGGGCGTCACACATCATGCCGGGCAGAAAGATCAGCGGCGTCATGCGACCAAAGCCGCCCCTTCCGACAAGGCAGAAAGCTTGGCGTACGCGATGTCAGGATCAACCGCACCGAACCCCGCAAATGTCCCAAACCCGCAATCCGAACCCGCGATCACGCGATCCTCGCCCACAATGCCCACAAATCGCTCCACACGCTGAGAGACAACCTGCGGGTGCTCGACAAAATTGGTCGTGGTATCCACGACACCGGGCACCAGCACCTTGTCCTCGGGAATATCGGCGTGGCGATCCCGGAAGACTGTCCATTCATGTGCATGTCTCGGGTTTGAGGTTTCAAACAGGACATAACGCGATTTGGTGGACATGAGGGTCGAAAACACCTGGTCCATGCCGATGTCGCAGCAATGTGGGCCCTCGTAGTTACCCCAGCAGATGTGAACGCGCACCTTGTCGGCTGGCACATTCTCCAAGGCATGGTTCAACGCTTCGACATGCATATTGGCAACCCGCACGAATTCTTCATCCGACAGATCGGTGAAGAGCATATGACGCGACAGAGCGAGGTCGGGGCAATCCAATTGCAGATCCAATCCCGACGACACGATGGTCTCGTATTCCGCCTTCATCGCATCGGCGAGAGCGGCCAGATAGGCCTCACGCGATTTGTAGAAGTCGTTCTGCAAAAACAGAGAGATAACGCCCGGGGAGGCTGCGTTCATGAACCCCCGCTCGACCCCGTGCTCGGTCATCGCCGCCTTGAGGTTCGCGATATCCTTCTCCAGTTCGCCCTGTCCCTTGGACCGGACCTCGCCGACGCACATGGGTCGCGCATATTGCGGTGTGCCCCCGTCATCCGCAAGCCGTTTCAGGAAGCCCGGAAACATCTTCAGATCGGCGGGCGCGTTGCGGGGACTGTCGCCTGCAAACCCGGTGTAGCGATCCTTGACATAGGTCGCGTAGGAGATCTTCGAGGTTTCCCCATCCGATACGATGTCGATGCCCGCTTCCGCTTGCTTGCGCACGGTGTCTGAAACTGCAGCCGTCATGCAGGCATCGAAGGCGTCCTGATTGAAAGCCTCTTCGCGTTCACGCGCAAAGATAAAATCCACCACCTCCTGCGTGCGTGGCAGGCTACCCACATGGGTCGTCAGGATATTTGTCATCTCGTTTCCTTCCTTCGCGTTCCACTACCCAGTCCAGGTCGCGCCTGCCGGATCATCGGTGGCCGTTATGCGGTACATCGAGGCTTCGCCGGTCATCGATGGTTCAATCCCATAAGCTTCTCCGGGCAACACGAGCGCTGTGTCGCCACCATTCAGAATGGTTTCGAACCCCTTCAGCCGCAAATGCCAGTTCCCTCGCACCGGCATCAGAACCGTTGGCTTTTCCACGAGGGCAAGATCGGGGGTGACCGATGTGCGGGTCAGAAACTCAACCTCGAACCCCGGTTTGTCTTTTAACAAAGCATCTTCGCCTATGACCTTGGCGGGTTTCTTCGCAGACAGCGCCATCAGATCCCAATACCGGGCAACATAGTCGCGCACGACGTCTTCGACCGGCACTTCGGGATAACCTGCCAGCTGTTCATCGCTGAGCACCGGCATCGGGTCCACGTCTTCCGGCAAGTGTTCGCCGTTCTTGGTGTCATACAAGACACCGTTCTCGCCCAGGCGGAGCCCGTGGGCCTGCGCCTCTTCGATGACTTGCGGCGCCCAGGTCACTCCGCCACCCGCATCGTCACCGCCGAGGATCGCCATGATCATCCCGTAATCCGTGCCGATGTTTTCAAAACCGCGGAAGATACCCGTGGGAATGTTGAAGATATCGCCTTCTTCGGCAACGAACTCACCCGCGTCGCCCCACCGACCCCAGAAAAACCGCCACCGCCCTTTCAGAACAAAGAAGACTTCAGCGGTTGTGTGGCTGTGGAGCGAGTTGCGACATTTCGGCGGCTGGCCTGCCGCACCGATGTTAAAGCCGATCTGGTCGGTGATGTGGACATGCTGATCCGGGCTTTCGGACACGCCACCGCCGATGATGGTGAAGTTTTCTTTCTGGTCCGAACCTGGTGTGTGGGCATCGATAAAGGCGGTTTTACAAGGTTTCAGTTCGCCATAGCGTACGATGCGGTTTTGGATAGTCGTCATTTCTATTTCCTTTGAATGGGTTTGGTCGTGATGTCAGACCAAATCCCCCGGAGGCCGATTATTCAGCCGCCGCGCCCGCAACGACGCACGGTGGCAGTGAAAGCGCCGCGAGGCTTCACGGGTGTCCAGATATGGCGCGTGCTGCGGCATTTAGAGGTCACCGATCTGCAGCAGGATCTGCTTCCAGATCGCGGTTTCATCAAACAGCGCCCATTCACGGCGCAGTTTCGGCTCACCTGCAACCAACGCACCGAATTCGGCATGGCTGGCGCCGAGAATGAACACCTCGGTCCCCGTCGGCGTACCAAAAGCGCCCCATCCGTCATGCTTACCTTGAAGCGTCCACCGCAGCGCCGCGCGGGGCGGCATCATCGGGTCGTCGCGTCCGATCACGTGGTGAATCTTGAATTCCGCATGGGGAAAGGACGCGCGCAGTCCCATCCAGAACTGATCCGCTCCATCGAAACTAAGCGCTTCCAGCCCGCCTGCATAGGAAAGGTTGGCCGCACGGTCATACGTCTCTGGAATCACGGTGAAATCTGCGTTCATGATCCGGGTCAGGATATCCGCGTAACGCTGACCCCATTCATTGTCATTGCCGGTGCCCTTATAGGGGCCAACCACATCGTTGGCTGATGTGTAGGGTCTGACGCAGTTCTCCGGGCCACCTTCGCGAGCAATCAGGTCGCGTGCAAAGTCTTTTGGGTCCAAGCCAAGCTGTCGCACAATGGCGCCCTGATCGCGGATCAACCATTCGTCGTTGATCTGATTGTTGATGGCATGACAGTCCGCAATAATGCGATAATGCAGCTTTTTGCCCGTCGGCGCGCCATAAACGCCCGGATTGGCATGAGTGGCGGTTGAATAAAGCCGGTGCGAGGACAGCATCCCTTCGTCAGGCGTCCCGCTCCAGATCACGTCCTCACCGAAAAGAGTCCGGTCGGGAAATTCGGCCAGGGTGGCCATGGTAGCCGCAATCACCCCTTCGTTCCCGACAACCACAGACGCCGGAGACCGCACCACGATATTCGTTGCATAATAGTCATGCAGGGTCGCTATGCCGCGATCTTCCCAAATCTCCTTGGTGATGCCGATAATGTAGTCGGGAAAATCCCGGAACTTGGCATTAAATCCCTTCATTAGGTCCATCCTTCGGGTATGCGCGCCGACCCGCGCAGGATCAGCGGGCCATCAATTTCAACTCTGCGGGGGGGCGCGTCTGCGTCTTCTATTTTACCGAGCAGGATCTCAACCGTTTGGGCGACCATGCGATTTGCGGGTTGGCGCACGCTTGTTAGATTATAAGCCGGCCAGGCGGCAGCAGGTACGTCATCATACCCCACAAGCGACACATCCTGTGGCACCTTCAACCCAAGCTCGGTACGCAGACAATCTGCTACCGCAATCGCCATGTGATCATTGGCTACAAACACCGCTTCGGGCGGGTCCGTGGCAAACATGTGCAAGGCAGCTTCGCGCGCCTGATCCATACGGAAATTGCCCACGCCGCGCGCATGCAAGGTGACATCAGCCGCTGCCAGACCCTGAAGAAACCCAGTTTCGCGATCGCGTTGTGTCGACGCACCTTCCCAGCCGGCGATGTACCCGATTTTTCGGTGCCCAGCCGCCAACAGGAATTCGGCCACTTTTTTGCCGCCAGCCACATTGTCGGATGTCACGGCGGACATGTTGGGATCATCCTGTGAACGGTTGAACAGAACCATTGGGATCCCGGCCGCACGGCACCGGGCAGACAGATCGGAAGACATCGCGACCGAGGCTGCGATGATCCCATCAACTTGATAGTCCAGTATTTCCTCGACCACGGTTTCGATGTTTCCGGCCTGTTGCGAAGCCATGAAAACCAGCACGTGATAACCGCGCTCCTGCAGGGCGTTCGACAGTTTTTCCAACACATCTGGGTAGAACTGATTGTCCAGATAAGCCACGACCAGACCGATCATTCGGCTTTTGCCCGAAACCACCGCACGTGCCAACGCGTTGGGCCGATAGCCCAGTTCATGCGCGGCTTTTCGGACCTTCGCCGCTGTCTTGGGTGAAGCCGACGCACCGGGCGTAAAGACACGCGAAACGGCCGACTGGCTAACGCCTGCGCGTTGTGCAACCTGTGCCGATGTGACCTTTGTCTGCGCCATCAGTCTGCCGTCCAACCTCCGTCAACCATAAGCGCCGAACCGGTGATCAAGGCGGCCGAGTCTGAGGCCAGAAACACGACCGCCCCCATGACGTCTTCGACAGTACCGGGACGACCCAGCTTGATCTTGTCCATGATCCAAGCTGCACGTTCGGGATTGTCAAAAGTGGGTTGGGTCAGTGGGGTCAAAATGAAGGTGGGACAGATCGTGTTGACCCGAATGCCGGACTTGCCCCATTCGATTGCCATTGCCTTGGTGAACCCTTCGACGGCGTGTTTGCTGGCGCAGTAGACCGCGCGGTCGATGCCACCGACATGGGCCATTTGGCTGGAAATGTTAATCAGCGAGCCGGGCTTCCTGGCATCGATCAATCCCTGCGCCACTGCCTGGGTCAGGAAATACGCGCCCTTGATGTTCAGATCGGCAACCGCGTCGAAATCGGTTTCGCCCGTGTCCAGAGCGGGCGAGTGCCGTGCCAAACCGGCCGAGTTGACAAGGATGTCGAACGGCCCCTGTTTGGCAACTGCGGCGCGCGTCGCGGCAGTGTCAGACACATCCAACTCCATCACATCAGCCCGCCAGCCTTGTGCCTCTATTGCAGCCACGATCTCACGCAGCTTGTCACCGGACCGCGCGGCCAGTGTGACCGCCGCCCCGTGTTCGGCCAGCGCCACAGCGCAGGCCATACCGATGCCGGAAGACGCGCCCGCAACCAGGGCACGCCGACCGGCAAGGTCAAACCCGGGTGAACGCGGCAGGTCCATTACACATCCCCCACTGGGAATGGAATGGAGCCCGGAACACGCATCTTGTTGAACTCCCGCATCCGGGCCAGCACATCGACTCCAAGCTGGCGATACGCGTCCAGAATATCGACCATCACCCAGTTTTCGCGGATCTTGCCGTCCTTGATGCGCCAGAAATCGAGGCTGCGCATCGTGATCTTCTTGCCCGACGGGGCAATGCCCATCCATCCGTCATGGGTGACGGTCTGGATCATGTTCGGCCAGCCGGTCACGGCGGCATAATCCCCGTCGCCGAAGAAATGATAGATGATCTCATCCACATATTGCCCGCGATCCGGCATTCCGTTCAGGAACGGGATCTGGTGCCAGTTTCGAAAGCCCGCAATGCCACGCCCGGTGCCAATGCCTGCAGGTCCGTACCAGTTCATTTTCTCGTGCCAGAACCGGGACATCTCCATCACTTCCGGCCCCCCTTGCGAGGGGTGTTTCTTCATGTGGTTCAGCATCTCGATGATGTGTTGCTGGGATGCACGTGAGGCCTCTTCGTCCCAAGGACCCTGCACAATTCCGTCCAGCGTCGCCGGTCCCGGTATGCAGAATTCCAATCCCAAAGAGGGCGCCATAGGCCACGCACGGGCCTGCATCATAACTTCCGGTATGTCCCACAAGCTCTGGATTTCGACCACTTTGCCGTTTTCAAACCGGTAAAACTCGTGAAATCGCATGTGGGTCAGGTGCCCGGTTGGCGGAATATCCAGCCAGGGGGTCACAAAGGTCCCGACATAGTGACCGCCGCACCCAACCCAGTCGCCACCATGTTCGTCCGGACCGCCCATGACGATCCAGTCACGGCGTTCCAGATCCGGCATCGCGGCTAAAAGTGGCGCATAACAAGCGTCATAATATGCTTGCGGCCCGGTCATGTCGTTCAGCGGCCAGGGCATGTGAATGACGGCATCGGGCGCAATAACGGCCTCAAGTGCTGCGCGCACGCCAGCTTCGTCGAACTCGTCCATCGCTGCCCGCAACGGTTCAATCGATTGTTTGTTTTCTGTATGTATGTCGCTCATGTCTTTGTCTTGATCTGTGCTCATCGGCGCGGGAGGGTAAACACTCGGGTTCTCACTCAACTCACTCAGCGGCCTCGCGATACGCCGCGCCCTCGCCATAGGGCACGTTGATCCCGCCATAGCGACGCACACGCACATTGCATTGCTCGGCATGACCGACAAAGCCCTCCAACATGCACAGACGCGATCCGTACTCGCCAATCATCGTTGCGGCCTCATCTGTCAGCACTTTCTGATAGCTATGCGTTTTCAGGAATTTGCCGACCCAAAGCCCACCAGTATAGCGACCTGCCTTTTTGGTTGGCAGCGTGTGGTTGGTGCCGATGACCTTGTCGCCATTGGCCACGTTGGTGCGTGCCCCAAGGAATAAAGCGCCATAGCTC
>CAYODE010000007.1:0-50852 GCA_964402685.1 uncultured Aestuariivita sp.
ACCCGTTCGGGTCTGTCTGCTGCTACAGCGGTCCCAAGGGCGGCGCAAAAATACGCCGCCACAAGGGGGGGTATGAGTTTAAAAACTGCCACGGACCCCAACGAACACGGCGCGATCCGACGTGCCAAAGCCAGTGGCTGTTTCATACTCTTCATCAAACACGTTTTCGACACGCAGATAGGCTGTCGCGTTTTCGCTAAGATCATAAGTGATTTGCAGGTGCGCAACCGTGTAATCGGGCATGGAGAAAGGAATAAACCCATCGTCTCGTCCCGCCACGTGGTTCACTGTGAACTGGCCGCCCCAACCGCTGTCGAATTGTGCATCAAGGCCTAAGACGACGTCATGTTCTGGAACGCGGCGTTCACGTGTCCCGTCTGCACGTTCACTGTCGATATAGGTGTATGCACCAAACAAAGAGACGGCATTCGACAATGGTACACTGCCAGCCAGTTCCACACCGTGTGACGTGGATGTGCCTGGAACTTGTACATAATTGTCGACTGGATAGTCGATGAGGTTGTCAATTTCGGTGTAGAACACACCGGCACTGATTTCTGCACCATTACCAAATTGTCTTTCGACGCTCAGGTCAAAGCTCAGGCTCTCTTCCGGCTGAAGGTCGGGGTTGGGGTTGGAAAAGTTAAACGGTCCAAAAAGCTCGTTCAAAGACGGTGCACGATAGCCGGTTCCAATCGAGCTCCGCACAGTCGTGTCGGCATTTGGGCGCCATGCCGCCGCGAGCCGTCCCGTGACCTCCGAACCGAATTCGCTGTGATCGTCGAACCGACCGGACACAGTGACGTCGAGATCGTTATTGATGGCGATCAGATGTTCGGCAAAAATCGATGCAATTGAGTAATCGGCCGTTCCGTTCGAGAATTCCGCTTCTTCTTCAGAGTATTCAATGCCAAAAGTCAGCGGGCCGGCAGGCAAATCGGTGGTTGCAGTCCAGTTGGCTTCGGTCCGCTGCCCTTCAAAAGTCGGGCTTCCAAAGGGGGTCAAGCGGTCTTCACGCTCTGTTTCGAAATACCCAATGCCAAACTCGTGCATGAACGCGCCAGCCTCAATCTCAGCATAGATGCGGCCACCGATACGGTCGGTAAAGAACGGACGATCCGCATCCCGGCCTGCGCCACCGCCGGCATCAATGTTGGTTTCCTGATCTTCGAAAATGCCTTCGAAGCCCAAGGTGACCTGATCGCTTACGGCATAGCGTGCCGATAGAAGTACGGTTGTGCTTTCAAACGGATCTGTTTCCGTGTTGCCCAGGTTCTCATCCGCAGCCGAAAATGCATCGGTGTCCACACGCGACACGGTGAGTGCGATCATCGCCCGATCGGTTTTGGTACCGACGCTGAAACTGCCTGCGACCGTGTCATAGCTGCCAACTTCGAAATTGTAGCGAAAGAAGGTGCCATTTTCGGTTGGGCGGAATGTCGTGACGTTCACCACGCCGGCGATCGCTTCAGATCCATAAATCGCGGATTGCGATCCCTTTAGAACTTCGATCCCGGTAATGCCAAAGCGGTTGAGCCCGCCCCAATTGTATTGCGTCTGAACGCTGGATGGGTCGGTAACGTCGATGCCGTTGATACGAACGCTGACATAGCGGTCCGACAATCCGCGAATGCGTAAAGAAGTTGCCTTGCCCGGGCCACCATTGGTGGAGGTCGATACACCGGGCAGACGGCTCAGCGTCTCGGCCACCGTTGATGTTGGGCTAGCTGCGATGTCCGCTTCGTCCAGAACTTCCACGGACGCGCCAACGCGACGTGCTTCGGTTTCCGTCTGGTTTGCGAAAACAACGACCTCTCCCAAGTCCAAGACAGTTTGGGCAAATGCGGCGGATGTGGTCAGTGCCAAAACAGACGCTGAAGCAAATAAGTGTTTCATGATCGAGGGTCCCTTCGAACAGTTTTGAGATGTTTGGAAAGGACCTTGCCTTGCCCAAACGGTGCGATTTGCGTCACCATTCCGGGCCATGGGCTCGTCCATCTCAGCGCACCCCGCGCTGAATGAAGGTGATCGCCATGGCAGGTCTCCTGACTTGCGGGTCACAGCTTGATCGAACCTTCCCGTGTGCCGCGTTTTCGGCGCCCAGTGGCATATGTCGATCTCGCTCTCCGCTTACAGTTGCGGGGGCAGTCACGGATTTGGCAGCAAGCTGCCGCACCATGTTCCCTTTAACGACGAGTCACCTCGCCGAACCAAAGCGCTTCCTGCCTAAAGCGACAGCAACCTTCGATCAAGACGCGTTAGCGACGCAGAAGGCGAATTCTGCGTCTTGCGGGTGTTTATCGGCTTCGCTACGAACACAACTCATTCGCTCTGATCGCTGTAAGGGGACCGTGATGCCTGACACTTCCGCCGATACCAGATGCCGCGTGACGGCACATGAGGTGCTCCGGTTCATAGAACGGCGTGAGCGTTTGGAGGCAGAAAACCAGCGTCGGCTAATCAGCAATCTGAAATGAGGGTGGGGGCCAAAGCGCCCAGTAGCTTAAACCGCAAAGACAGGGCTTTGTGGATTTGAAAACAGATACTTAAGGTCAAAAGACGTGTCTAATGTGTTTCTTGGCTGATGTTGAAACACGATGAAAACAAGGAACTATGAATGTCAGATCAAGCGCAACAACCAGACAGCTATAAAGTCACAGCGAACGAACTTCGTCAGTTCATCGAGCGAATAGAGCGGCTTGAAGCCGAGAAAAAGGACATCGCTGACCAAATCAAAGAGGTTAAGGCCGAGGCACGTGGACGAGGATACGATGTCCGCGTTTTGGCGAAGCTAATTCAAATCAGGCGCCGCGATCAAAATGATGTAGCGGAAGAAGAAGCGGTGCTAGAAATGTACAAAGAGGCTTTGGGTATGTGACCCGTGATCAAAGATTTACGGGTTACTTCGTTAAAGAAAGACGCATGATGAAGTCCATCGGGTGGGTTTTGCGAGGTGCGTCCAGCTTTGATCGGGCGCAGGGCATAAATTGATCGCAGTCTGTCCAGAAATTGCCGGCTGATCATATCACAGCAACTACACTTCCCGGTACTATGTTGACCATGAAACATCCGTGCCTCCTCAAAGTCGGCATTGGCAATGCATGCAGACGTCAGCAGGTTGCGCAAGCAGAGTCAGGTGTCGTTCAGGCCAAGAGGTAGTTAATGCGAATTCTCATTGTGGGTGCTCGTGGGATGATCGGTCAAAAGCTGACAGATCATTTGCTCTCGAAAGGGCGGTGCCGTGGGAGAGATATCACGGCGCTGGCGTTGGCCGACATCGCTGCGCCGGATCAGCCTGACAGCGCTATCGAGAGCCAGTGTTTTGCAGCCGATATGCGCGTCGAAGCGGATCAGCAAAAGCTCTTGGAATTTTGCCCTGACGTCATCTTTAATTTGGCTGCCGTCGTCTCTGGCCAGGCGGAAGCCGACTATGATTTGGGTATGGCAGTGAACGTGACCGCAACAGCAGAGTTTTTGGATGCTGTGCGCAAGACTGGGGCCCGACCGATCGTGGTAGGCACCTCGTCCATTGCTGTTTACGGCGGACCGTTGCCTGACCTTGTGCCTGACACGTTTCACCTCACGCCGCAGTCCTCTTATGGGACGCAAAAGGCCATGGTCGAACTGCTGATGAATGACCATAACCGACGCGAGCATTTTGACGCTCGATGCGTTCGGCTCCCGACGATCACTGTACGCCCAGGAAAGCCAAACAAAGCGGCCTCCAGTTTCGTGTCAGGCATTATCCGCGAGCCGCTCAATGGCCAAGAGGCTCTGCTGCCAGTCGACATGGACACAAAGCTCTGGATTGCCTCTCCTAGATGTGCGGTCGATACCTTGGTGCATGCAGCCGAACTTGAACCCGGGGACCTTGGTAAACATGCGACCGTGAGCGGACGCGGGCTTAGCGTTTCCGCCCGTGAAATGCTTGCAGCGCTCGAACGTTTGGCAGGCCACAAAACGCGCAAACTGGTTCGAGAGCAGCATGACGCGAAGATTTCTGCCATCGTGGAATCATGGCCGAAAGCCCTTGCATGCAGCCGGGCCACGCAGTTGGGGTTTCCCGTCGATGATGCGGTCGAAGACATTATTTCCACTTACATACGGGATACGTTCGGCTAGTAGGGCAAGACGGCACACACTGTCCCGGTAATGGACGATCAGAAGGATTATCAAGATGAAGCTCGGCTGCATCGGCGATGATTTCACCGGATCTAGCGATCTGGCCAACACCCTCGCCCAGCAGGGGATGCGGGTGACGCAGTACGCTGGCGTGCCACAGGGCCACGCAGCACCCAACGTCGAGGCTGGTGTCATCGCGCTTAAATCCCGCTCTATCGACCCGGCTGACGCAGTTGAGCAGTCTCTCGATGCTTTGGACTGGTTGCGGGCACAGGGGTGCGAACAGTTCTTTTTCAAATACTGTTCCACGTTCGATTCAACGCCGCAGGGTAATATAGGCCCCGTTGCTGATGCGTTGGCGGATGCACTTGACGCCAAAGTCGTGATTGTCTGTCCGGCTTTCCCTGGCGCAGGGCGGTCCATTTATCAGGGGCATCTTTTTGTACAGGACGCTCTGCTGAATGAGAGCGGAATGCAGAACCACCCGCTCACCCCAATGACGGATGCCGATATTCGGCGCTGGCTGGCGCGGCAGAGCAGGTACCCTGTGGGACACGTTCCGGCGCAGACGGTGTTTGGGGGCGCAGATCAGATCAGTGCCGCGTTGGCAACTGAACGTGGTGACGGCAAGCGCCATATTGTCGTTGACGCGACCCGTGATGAAGACCTGATGGCAATTGGCGTCGCGGCACAGGGTTTACCGCTGATCACTGGCGGCTCTGGAGTGGCGCTGGGTCTGCCGGGTAACTTTGGATGCACGCCGGGCGTTGTGCAATGGTGCGGCCAGCCTGGTCGAGCGATTGCTCTTTCTGGTTCGTGCTCGATCGCCACGCGCGCTCAGGTCGCAGAGCATGCCAAGGACAATGCGGCGTTTGAGATCCGCGCATCCGATGTGATGGAGGGGCATCTGACAGCCAAGCATGTGTCAGAATGGCTTATGGCGCAGAACGGAGTGCCGCTCGCCTATTCTTCAGCCGATCCGGATGTTGTGGAAAAGGCCCAAGCAACCTTCGGTCGTGAGCGCGTAGCAGAGGCTCTTGAACAGCTTTTTGCAGAGACCGCCCGCATCTGCGTTGCAAAAGGCGCGACCCGCGTTATCACCGCAGGCGGCGAAACGTCGGGCGCCGTCGTTGAAGGGCTTGATCTTGGCGCACTGGAGATCGGACGCGAGATTGATCCCGGTGTCCCAGCTTTGCGCGCGAGCGCCAACTTGGTTTTGGCGCTTAAATCCGGCAATTTCGGAGCGCCGGATTTCTTTGCAAAGGCAGATAAGGTGTTGAGCGAATGACTGAAACCAAACTGCGTGAACAGATTTGCATGCTGGCAAGGTCACTTTTTGATCGTGGGCTCGCTCACGGATCGACGGGCAATATCTCGGCCCGCACCGACGACGGAGGGCTTCTGGTCAGCCCAACGGGCACCAGCTTTGGCAGGCTGGACCCCGGCCGGCTGAGCCGCTTCGACGTGCATGGTACGCAAATCGATGGGGACCAAGCGACCAAAGAAATGCCTTTGCACACGGCCTTTTATGACACACGGCCCGAAGCGGGCGCTGTGGTGCATCTGCATTGCTACCATACGGTTGCTCTGTCGATGATGCCGGATGTGGATGAAGATAATTTTCTACCGCCACTTACGCCTTACGCCATAATGCTATTGGGCAAAGTAAAGCTCTTGCCCTTCTTTTTACCGGGCGATCCCGCCATGGGGTCGGCAGTCCGGGCATTGAAGGGCGCGCGCGCGGCGGTGATGTTGGCCAATCATGGACCAGTGGTGTCGGGTAAAGATGTGGCGACCGCCTGCAACGCGATCGAGGAAATGGAAGAAACCGCCAAGCTTGCGCTTTTGGTGCGTGGCAGCGGCGCACAGACGCTGTCCAACGAACAAGTACGTGCTTTGGTTCAAAAATTCGATGTGGATTGGCCAGAGTGAAGTTTTCAGCCAACTTAGGTTTCTTGTGGACTGACAGACCCTTGCCCGACGCAATCCGTGCGGCACGGGCCGCGGGCTTCGATGCTGTGGAATGCCACTGGCCTTATGACATCCCCGCTTCTGAGACCCGTGCGGCGCTCGAAGAAACGAGGCTTCCGATGCTTGGGCTGAATACGGTGCGCGGAGCCGAGGGTGAGAACGGCCTCGCGGCTCTGCCTGGCCGCTCGACTGAAGCACGTGCGGCGATCGATCAGGCGCTGGCCTATGCCGACGCTGTGGATGCACGTGCCGTGCACGTCATGGCGGGCATTGCCGAAGGCAGAGAAGCAAATGACACCTTTCTGGACAATCTTCGCTACGCGACGGCGCGGACAGAGCGAACGGTGTTAATCGAGCCCTTAAACCGCCACGACGCGCCGGGTTACTTTCTTAAGTCAACGGATCAAGCGCGGAAAATCATTGAGACGCTTGCTGTACATAACCTCAAACTAATGTTTGATTGCTATCATGTTGGCCGGACGGAAGGTGACGTTTCGACCCGGTTGGCAGAGCTTTTACCTATGATTGGGCATATCCAGTTTGCCTCGATCCCAGAGCGCGGCGCGCCCAATTCTGGCGAGCTGCATTACCCGACCGTGTTTGCTACGGTCCAGTCGCTTGGTTGGACCGCCCCCTTAGGTGCTGAATATAAGCCGTTCGGTAGCACCGATGCATCTCTGGGTTGGTTAAGCAGTGCACAGCAATTGTAGGGCGTTACCCCACGTTCTGGTCTCAAATGAGCGCCTAAGGCAGCCTTTCGCGACTTGCTCACATGCTGCGAATTGTGGATGGCACGACAGAGATCAGCCGCGTCGTCATTGGTTGGGTGTCGCAGAAAACGACAGCAGCCTTGCCCGATCTTCGAGTGCCCAGAGGGTACGGTGAAATCGACCAGGATGGTGCAAACGTAGCGGCTGAAAAATCCGACAGACGCGGGTGCTTGACGAGGTGCCCAAACTTCAACATCTACGACACGAAACAAACTATTCGGAAGTTTTGGAATGCGCGCTGTTATTTGTACGACGTTCGATGGAGCAGATGCGCTCGAGTTTGGCGAAGCACCAGAGCCCACACCAGACCCTGACGAAGTTCTCATCGATGTGCGTGCCGCAGCTGTAAGTTTTATGGACAAACTGATGGCCGAAGGGGGCTATCAGCTCAGGCCTGAACTACCATATGTGCCAGGAACTGACGCGGCCGGAATTGTCTTGGAAGTCGGCCGCGATGTCACCGGTTTTGAACCTGGCGATCGTGTTGTTGGGCAGATGTGGCATGGGAGTTATGCCGAACGCGCTGTGACCAAGCATTGGAAATGCGCGAAGGTGCCTGAAAGTGTGGATCTCAAAGTCGCATCGACGGTCTTGCACAACTATATGACCGCCTACCACGCTTTGATCCACAGATGCGCGCTGAAGCCGGGAGAAACTCTGCTTGTTACCGGATCAACGGGCGGGGTCGGCCTTGCCGCTGTAGATATGGGACGCATGTTGGGCGCGCGCGTTCTGGCTGGGACGGGTGACGCGACTAAAGCAGCGCGACTGAAGGAACTTGGTGCTGATGCCGTCGTGAATACCCGCAAAGATGACCTTCGCGAGCAAATCAACGACTTGACGGATGGCGGTGGTCTTGACGTTTGTTTTGAAATGGTTGGCGGCGAGGTGTTCCTAAAGCTGGCCAGGTCCATGCGGTGGGGTGGGCGGATCACACCAATTGGATTTGTGAGCGGAGAGATCCCGAATTTGCCTATGAACCTACCGCTGCTCAAAGGGTTTTCCGTGGTCGGAGTTTTCGAAGGTGCTTGGGCCGAAAAGTTTCCTGCTGAAGCCACCGAAACTGCAGAAAAAATCATGAATTGGATCGCGGACGGCGACTTGCATCCGCTTGTTGATCAGGTTTTGCCCCTGGAGAATGCACCAGACGCGTTGCGCGAACTGGGCGAACGACAAGTGATGGGGCGCATCGTACTCGAGATTTGATTGATGTAACCAGTTTCCGCCAGGCGTCGTGCGCTTATCGCGACCTGCGCGGCTAAGCCAAAACGACTTATGCCGTCTCTTGTTTGGTTCGCTGCGCCATGAGGGCCTTAGACAAGTCAAGCTGCTGGCGGAAGTACTCCTGTAATTTCCTAGAAGCTCAAACGCCCTGCCGACTGGCTGACCACACTGCAACGCGCTTTTCGGATGTAAACCATTGGGAAAGAGGGAAAATGCGTGTCCAGGATTTGTTAGGCGTGGTTTGCGTCAGCGCATTCGGCACGCCGATGCGAAACGTTGGCTTGTGGTGTTCCAAGCAACAGAAATACTGGCACCTCGACACCAGTGGGTTCTACCATTGCGTCGATAAGGCTATCCATATGCCCGCAAACATCACCGCCCCGCCGATGTTTACCCATGTGTGCCAGATAGCGTACCGGTAAGGCATGGTCTTTCGCGCATAAAACGCTGTTCCAATGACATAGGCGGCGGACCCAGCCAAGATGCACCACAGTGTCGCGATAGGTACAGTCTTGAGATCGGGCAGGGCGCTCAACCCAATTGCGCCCAATCCGAGGTAAGATGCAGTTGACCATCGCGATTTGACCGTTTCGTTCGTAACCTTGTTCCAGACCGCTACGGCGGTCAGCCCCCAACAAATCCACAGCAAGGCCAGTGTCCATGTCGTACCTGCGAATACAAAAAATGGTGTGAAAGTGCCTGAAATGCTGGGGTAAATCGCGGCGTGATCAATGCGACGCAGTAGTTTGCGCCGTTTGTGCCATGTGGAAAAGTGATAGGCGGCGGACGCCAGATTGGATGCCAGCGCACAAAGAACGTAAACCACGACCGCAAACCCCATTTTGGGTTCTAGGCCGAGGATTGATTTCGAAGTCAGGTATCCGCCGGCACCCATGATCGCCGCCAGCCCAATCGCATGAACGACGATGTCGGCATGGCGGTGCGGTCGAAGAGGGCTTGGATATGTGGTTTCCGTCATCTCGGTTCCGGGCAAGGGTCTGTTTGGCGCTACATCCAGACCCGCGATATGTCTATGCTTCCGGCACGTCAGATTGCGGTGCTGCAACAGATGATGTTTGGTCTGGCAGATTGGACCAACGGCCACATTCCTTCGATGTTTGCTACCGTCCCACACCCGAACCGCAGTAGATTTAGCTCCACCACTAAACTGCATTCCAATTACGGATGTCAGCGTCCGTTGGTCCCTTCATCTCTCGCGGCCAAAACAGTGGTCTGACGCTGAAAAGTGCGGGCCATGACATTGAGGAAACCGTCGGTCAGCAGTCTCAGCACAAAAGACTTCTGAACTAGGGGCCGTCGAGGTTAACGGGGAGAAACGAAAATGCCCAATCATTGTAACCCTGTTCACCGCGGTACCAGATCACCTTGTCGTCTGGGCTTTCGTCATGATTCCAACGTGGCTTGTTTCCATAGGAATACCCATCAAGAATGAGGCGGCGGCGCCTTTGACTTTGGACGATGCGGTGCGTCAGGGTCTCGGTATCCCATTTCCTTTGAACGAGGTGTTCGAATGCCTGAACCGTTTCGAAGTGATCTGTGTCGCCCGCCAGGTTTTTGCATTCGTCTGGGTCGTTTTCCAAATCAAACAGCAAAAAAGGGTCGTTCTCGGACCAAACGAACTTGTACCGACCGCGACGGATCATGATAAGCGGCGACGGTGTCGCTTCGGCCAGATACTCCGCATAAATGGGGCGATCCAAGTCTGGCTCAGTCCCAAGCATAGCCGTAAGGTCTGTACCCTCCAGCGTCTCGACCTCACTATTCCATCCCGCACCGTTGGCGATCCCCATAAAGGTTGGCAAAAGATCCAGCAACGAGACTGGTGTCTGTACGCGGCCGGGGGTGCCACCTGTCAATTTCATGATCAGGGGGATCCTAAGCGCTGGTTCAAAAAAGTGTTTCTTGAACCACATACCGCGCTCCCCGAGCATCTCGCCATGATCAGAGGTAAAGATGATCGCAGTATTGTCGGCCTGCCCGGTTGCTTCAAGTGTGGACAAAACCTTGCCCACCATCGCGTCGATATAGCTGATAGAGCCATAGTAGGCGCGCCGAGCGCGCGCGATGTCCGCGTCAGCAAATGTCTGATCCAGCATTGCAAAATCGCTCAGCAGGCGCCGCGAGTGTGGGTCATGTTCATTGGCCGACATGGCCCCTACACGCGGCAGCGGTATCTCCAAATCTTCGTAAAGGTCCCAGTATTCCTTGAGGCACAGGTAAGGTTCGTGCGGGTGTGTGTAGGAGACCTGCAGAAAGAACGGACGAGTGTCATCAGAGCGCGCGAGGTCATACAGGTGCTGAATCGCACCGGCGGTCACGGCTTCGTCGAAATCGATTTGCACTGTCCGCTCACAAACGCCCGAAATCATTACGGCGCGGGCATCGTTTGTATCCCGTTTGCCCTCATTTCCCCAATTGGGGACCCAACTGAAATCGGCCGGATAAAGATCGGGCGTCAGGCGTTTTTCGAACCCGTGATACTGATCTGGACCAATGAAGTGCATCTTGCCAGAAAGCGCGGTTTGATACCCGGAAGCGCGCAAGTAATGCGCATAGGTAGGGACTGAGGCCGGCATTTCAGCGGCATTGTCATAGGCTCCGATCTCAGAACACAGCTGACCTGCGGCCATTGAAAAGCGGGAGGGCGCACAAAGCGGGAAGTTGCAATAAGCGGTCTCAAACACTGTACCGCTTTCGGCAAGATGATCCAGATTGGGCGCGTGGCACACTGGATCTCCATAGCACCTGAGCGACGCAGCCGTTAGCTGATCCACTTGGATGAAAAGAATATTGGGTCTGGTCATCTCGCCTCAACCTCGTCCGACCAGTTTTCGCAGGGCACCCATCGGACCCGTTTCGTACCACTTGCGGTGCCCACGATCGCGGGCCGACGTGCCAAAGCTTTGACTAACCCGATCGATGACGATGGCCAGAAAGACGATGCCCAACCCGCCGACGGTTGCCAGCCCCATATCCAAACGACCGATCCCGCGCAGCACCATCTGGCCCAGCCCCGTCACCGAGATCATGGAGGCCACAACCACCATAGACAACGCCATCATGATGGTTTGGTTTACACCCGCCATGATTGTGGGCATGGCCAGTGGCAGCTCGACTTTGATCAGGGTCTGCCTTTTGCTAGCTCCAAAGGCGCGCGCGGCTTCCACCATGTCAGCACGCACTTGACGAATGCCGAGGTTTGTCAGGCGCACAACCGGCGGCAACGCGTAGATGAAAGTGACAATCACACCCGAGACGTTGCCAATGGAAAACAGCATCACAATCGGGACGAGATAGACGAAAGACGGGATAGTCTGCATCAAGTCCAACAACGGGCGCAGAACAGTCCAAAACCTGTCATTGCGTGCCGCCATGATGCCCAGTGGAATGCCAATCAGAGAGCAAAAGATCACGCAGGTCAGCACGATGGACAGTGTGACCATGCTTTCATCCCAGGCACCCATTAGCCCGATAGCCAGCATCGATGCAGCCGAAACACCCGCCAGACGCCGTCCTCCGGCCTGCCAAGCCACAAGCACGATAATTGCCAGCATAATGAGGTCCGGTGTGCCAGTCAGAGCATCCTCAAGCCCGGTTAAAACAATATCAAACGGGACCTTGATGGCCTGAAAGACAAAACGGAAGTTATCCACGACCCATTGCAGCAGCGTTTCCACCCAGGTTCCGACGGGCACCCATTCGGTATCGAAAATATCCCACAAATCCATGTCGATCTCCTATCCACGCAAGGCACGCAGGGCGTCGGTGATGGTGATTTGACCAACCGCCCCGCCATCGTCACTGACAACCGTCACCGGTGCTTGGTCGGTCATGAATTCGTCCATTATCTCACCAAGTTCGCTTCCTAGCGGCACTGTCTTGGGTGTGGCGGCGCGTCCGTCCAGTGGAGACATTATGGTCTCGGCGCGGACCAGGCTTACGCGGCTGATGCCTTTGACGAATTCGGCAACATAGGCGTCCTTGGGGTTTGTCACGATTTCTTCTGGGGTGCCGATTTGAACAATCACACCGTCATTCATGATGGCAATCTGATCGCCCATTCGGATGGCCTCATCCAGATCGTGTGTGATAAAGACAGTGGTCTTTTTGACTTTCTGTGACAGCGCCAGGAATTGATCCTGCAACTGCCGTCGGATCAGCGGATCCAGCGCCGAGAAAGGTTCATCCATCAACAAAATATCCGGGTTCGCCGCTAACGCGCGCGCCAGCCCGACCCTTTGCTGCATCCCTCCGGATAGCTGGTCGGGGTAGTGATCCTCCCACCCGCTCAAATCCATAGAGGCAAGGGCCACATCCGCAGCCTTGCGCCGTTCCTCCAATGAAACATCCCGGACCTCAAGGCCAAAAGCCACGTTCTCGGCCAGGGTCCGATGGGGCCATAGCGCCATGTGCTGGAACACCATCCCAATGGTTTCGGCCCGCAACTGTCGCAGGTTTGCTTCATCCATCTGATCGACGCGCTGCCCGGCGACGTGAATTTCCCCAGCCGTGGGTTCGATCAAACGGTTGATGTGCCGCACGAGCGTGGACTTGCCGGATCCCGACAGCCCCATGATGCAGAAGATCTCTCCACGCTTGACGCTGAAAGTGGCATCCCGCACGCCAAGAACGCAATCATACTTGTCGCGTACCTCGTCCTTGCTCAGACCATCGGCTAGAACGGCCTTGAGGGCCTTGTCCGCCTGCGCGCCATAAATCTTCCACAAGTTTCGGCATTCGATTTGAACGTCTGACATGATGCCCCCCGTGTCTGAGAAAAAAGAGCGCCGTGTCCGGCGCTCCAGTTACAGGGAGGTCAATTCGCGGCTGCTGCGGCCTCGGCCACCCACGCGTCGAACTGTTCTTGATTTGCCGCTACCCAGTCTTCGGCATGGCGTCTGAAGTCTTCTACCGTGTCTTCACCGTCTCGCAGCTTCACTTGCGCTGCATTGACCGCAGAAATCGGGATTTCCACAGTGCTTAGAAACTTCGCGGCTGCCGGGTTGTCTTCCATGAAGTCTTTATTGGCTACGACGTAGACATCATTGACGGCAAAGCCTGGATCCATCTCATCACCGTCAGATGGGACGCCGATCTGAACCACATCTTCACCAGGAACCAGAACGTCACTGATCCAGTTCGGTGTCCACGTGTAATACAGGATCGAACCGCCTTCGTTGTATCGCGTGATCGTGTCGGCCATGATCGCAAAGTAACTGCCTTGATCGTGTTGAACCGTGTCCCGAAGATCAAACTTGTCTAAGTGATCCTCGATTGCGATTTCGCACCCCCAACCGGGATTGCAGCCAGACAGGTTCGCCCGTCCATCGTCGTTACCATCAAACAGCTTGGCAACCGCCGGATCCTTGAGTTGACCCAGATTGGTGATGCCATGTTCTTCGGCTGTTTTCTTGTCGATGAAGTAACCTTGACCGGCACCCGTGATGACGGCATGGGCCCGAACCATAGTTCCCTCGCCGCCCGATTTATCGAAGAAATCATTATGAAGTGGACGCCAGTGGTTCACCGTGTAATCGGCGTCCCCTGACGACACAGCAAGGTGCAGCGCTGGAAAATCGGCCTCGCGGTGCTCGCCCACGTCGTATCCCAAAGCCTCCAGTCCCAGCTGCACGATCATGTGCTGGAACCAGGCATTGGCAGGCGAGCCTTTGATCGGTTCGACACTGACGCCTTTGCCGGGCATGTCCTGCGCAAACACGGATGTAGAAAGCGCCAATGCGGATACGGCAGAGCAAAAGGTTAGCTTTTTCATTGTCGGTCTCCCTGTGGTGTTCTTGATCGATTGCCTGCCAGAGTAGACAAGAAAAGCCGCCTGAGAAGTTGTGGAATTCGAGACACAGTGTTAACCATAGCTTTATGGATAATCTTAGAAGAGACGTACATTTACTGAAGAATATTGTTACTTTTCGCGCCGCTTGCATGTCTGAGAACTTTACGGCGGCAGCGCGTGACCTTGGTGTGTCCCGGGTGGCCGTCAGCCGCCAGATTGCCGAACTGGAACAGGCGCTTGGTACGCGGCTTTTCATACGCGATCATCGGAAGGTCAAACTGACCCGCAGTGGCGATGTATTCTCCAGAACGGTAAATCCCGCCCTTCAAGCCATCGCTGATGCAATGACTCAACAGCGTGCCAACACATCAGAAAGGCGCGTCACAATTACGGTGACTTCGGCGTTCGCGACCTATTGGCTCATGCCGCGGCTGGTCGATTTCGGAGCGAGCCACCCTGAGATTGAAGTCAATCTCGTGGCTTCTGATCGAAACCTTGATCTGGCCTCAGAGGGGATTGATGTCGCCGTTCGGTATGGCCCGACCAAACCCGAAGGGGTTGGCTGGGAACCCATCATGCAGGAAGAGATTTTCCCGGTTTTCGCCCCTGCCTACGAGGCCCGAACCAAATTGAAAACAGCCTCTGACTTGCTCGAAGAACGCCTTCTTTACCTTTCGGGCACCTACCGGCCCGAAGCAGGCTGGCCCTATTGGTTCCGACACCACGGCCTTACCCCGCCCGAAGCGCGCGCAGGCATTCAGATGAATACGTACATCAACATGCTGCAGGCGGCGATTGAGGGCCAAGGTATTGCCTTGGCAGGGTATCCATTGGTGGATTCATTCATCGAAACCGGCGCCTTACAGCGCATAGACAATGTCGCTCCATTAAAGCGCGATTGGTATTTTCTCTATGTCTCGGGTGACAGCGATGTGGCATCTGTGTTTCGAGATTGGATTGTGGCCAAGTTCGCAAGTCAACGTTAGCAGCCGAAGAGGTCGCTGGTTTTTCAAACTCAGATGGTCGACCGATGTCCAGTCTTTCTCATACCTTCAATTTGCTGTCGTCGCACCCGGCATTGCTGCCATAGCCTTTGCAGTTCCGCAATCACCAGTGGATTATTGTGTTTTGTTGGTCGTTTTTGAATGCGAAGCTGTGGAGTAGTCTTCGCTAAGAAATCAAATTGGATGTGCTATGCCAAACGATACCAAGCTGATACTTTGCCCGCTCAACTTAAGGCACGTGACACTCGATCACAGCGCCTATCACGAAGCCATCGCCATGGCACGGCGTAGGGGGGCGAAACTCCTAGTGACGACCGTTGCGCCTGAAATGGAACGCAATTTGAACATCCGCGACTCGATGGGGTTCTGGACGGAAAAACTTGATCGCTTTCTGATCGAACATCCTCCGGAAGGCATTGAATACGAAGCTATCGTGCGTATTGGGGCCGTCCATCGTCAGATCGTCAAACTCGCCGAAGAACGCAAAGTGGACGTGATCGTAATGGACTCCGCCAACCCCAAGATCCAAGACTACCTATTGGGAACAACTGCGAGCCATGTAGTGACTCATGCGCGTTGCTCAGTGTTTGTGGTGCGCAACGGCAATTGATCAGGTCCTGATCCCCATTTGAAACGAGTGGGAACGCTGGATCAAAAAAGATCCCCCCGGTGCGACCGGGAGGATCGTGTTTTTGTGAAAAGATCAGAGTTTCCTGTGTTCCTGGCGCAAGGCCAACCAAAGGCAATAACACATGATCAGCACCACGAGCGTAAACGGAATACCCATGGAGACTGCAGCGCCTTGAAGTGCGTTCAGACCGCCGCCCAAGAGAAGAGCGATCGCCACAAGACCTTCCAATGTGCACCACCAGACTCGCTGAATCACAGGTGCGTCCATCTTACCGCCTGCGGTAATGGTATCGATCACGAGCGAACCGGAGTCCGACGATGTGACGAAGAAGATCACGATCAGCACCAATGAAATCGGCGCGACGATCGAATAAAGTGGCAACTCCTTCAGGAAGCCGAACAAAGCCCCTTCGGGTGCGTAGCTGTCGATGACCGTGGCGCGAACACCTTCCGCTCCACCGGCATTCAGCATGTCGATCGCGGCGCCGCCAAAGGTGGACATCCACAGCGCGCAAACCGCCGTTGGCGCGATCAATGCGCACAGGACAAACTCACGGACCGTCCGGCCGCGCGAAATGCGGGCAATGAACATGCCGACGAAGGGTGACCATGCGATCCACCAGGCCCAGTAGAAGGTTGTCCAGCCATGGAAGTAGCTGGTGTCTTCGCGGCCAAATGGGTTGGACAGCGCAGGAAGGGTCACGATGTAGTCGACCATCACGTTGAAATACCGCGCGAAGGCTGTGGCGACGCCAGTCATGACAATCACGAAGATGAAGAGCCCGACCGCCATGATCATGTTGATCTCGGAAAGCCGCTTTACCCCGGCATCCATGCCCAAAAGCACCGAGCCCAAGGCGACCAGGGTGATGCCCACGATGATTATAACCGTCAGCATAGGTGATTGCGCTATGCCAAACACTTCGTTTAACCCGGCTGCCACTTGCTGAGCACCCAGACCTAAGGACGTCGTCAGACCAAAAAGTGTGGCGAACACGGCAAGAGTATCGATGACGTGACCCCAGAAGCCCCAAACACGCTCACCCAGGATAGGGAAGAATGCCGAGCGCAAGGTCAAAGGCAGGTTCAAGTTGTAGGCAAAGATCGCCAGTGAAAGGCCCACTGCCGCATAGATTGCCCAGCCTGACAGGCCCCAGTGGTGGATGGTCCCTACGATCCCGGCATATTCATTGCCAGGTTGCGTAATGTCGATGTTGAGGGGGCGCGCGTTCCCGCCTTCTGAGAAGTTGTAATAGACTGGTTCCATCACTCCGAAGAAGAGCAACCCGATACCGATCCCGGCGGCAAACATCATCGCGATCCAGCCCGCATAGGAATAGTCGGGGGTCGCGTCTTTGCCTCCGATCCTCACACTGCCAACGGGAAGAAAGATGAGCGCCAGGCAGAAAAGCGTGATCGCGTTGACAGAGAGAACCAGATACCAATCAAAGGTGCTGGTAAGCCAGGGTCGCAGCCACCCAAAAAACGATGCCGCCGCCTCTTGGTTTGCAAGGGCGGCGACAACGAAGCCCACAATCAGCAAGCCCGAAACGATGAAGACCGGGTTGTGGATGTCCAACCCAAGCGGTCGAATGTTGTCTTGTCCCAGTTCGTATTCCGTCTCGAAATCCCAGACCCTTGGGTCTGGGTCGAGCATCTTATTGGTCTTAGTGTCTGTCATTGTTCCCTCCTATTGGACGCTTCTTTGGCTTCTTTTTTTTTGAAACCATGGCACAGCACCATGGATTGTGTCCAATGTCTTGCGTCAGAGCCGCTTGTCGCCCGACGGCTAAGAACGCTTCCAAGGTTTAGACACGTGTCGGTCGCTGTTTTGAAATCACCAGTTTTTCTGAGCCATTTGGCGATATTTTGGGGGCCGAAAACCCGACGGTGAACGCCGGTGTCCCACTATCGGTCATTGGGCTTATTGCAACCAAGATACGCAAGGATGACGGTGCCACATGGCCTTTGTGCACCCGAACCAGATGCCTGGCACATGTTTGACGGTGAGCGATGTGAAGAGGCGAGCCTTGTTAAAATGGCGGCGCCTTTCAAAAAGAGGCCTGAGCAGCCACTTGCTGCCTCTCCAAAGATCTCGAAACAGGCAAGCGGCAAACCGCGCACGTCGTTATGTCGTACTACTTGGATTTGCGGGGTCGATCGTTCGCATTGCTGCGAGAACGGATTGCTCACCAGCTTTACCCGGCACAGAATTGTCGAATTCCATACCTATGATGCCGTTGAAGCCCATTTGAGCAATCTTCCGCATTATCGTGCGGTAGTTGATTTCTCCGACACCGGGTTCAACACGACCAGGATTATCCGCGATCTGGAAGTAACCGATTTCATCCCACGCAAGCTCCAGGTTCTCAATCAGGTCACCACCATGAATCTGCTGATGCCAGAAGTCATAAAGCACTTTCACACTTGGCATACCAACTGCTTTTGAAATGAGGTGGGCGTGGCCGATATCAGTTAAAAAGGCCCCTGGCCATCCTTTGTGATTGATTGGCTCAACGGCAAGAATGATGCCCTCTTTTTGCGCGACCTCACCAGCCCATTTCAGGTTCTCGATCATGTTCGATGTCTGATAGTCGCGTGGTAACGACCCGTGGGCAGTCCCAGAAAGGGTCGTGACATATTTTGCTCCAACGCGGCGGGCTACTTCGGCGGTCTCTCTGACTTCCTGCATCAAACGGTCTCGCTCATTCGGATCAGGCAGAACAAAGGTAGGCTCATTGTATTTCATCGTATTGACGATGACGCCCATCTGCATTCCACGGCGTTCCAGTTCTTGGCCGACACGGCGCTGAACGCCGACGTCCCTGATCTTCATCCAATTGTCTTCCATTGCGGTAAAGCCTTGGTCCGCCATGAATTTAACCTGATCGACCGGGTCGTTTCCTGCATGTTGTCGGAACATGCCCGCATCTGGTGATAAAAGGCCAAGATGCGGGGCAAAATTCATAGAAAACTGTTCTGTGGCGGTGCTCACGGCGTCTTGTTTGGTTTGGTCTAACACTGTGAAGATCCTTTGCGATTAGGGTTGAAGCCAGTTTTTCAGGCGTGCTTTTGCAAACGGCATGGCGACATAAACCAAGGCCGGCACCATCAACGCGGTCAAAATCAAGGTACGAAGTGGTGTTGCGAGATTGCCGACAAGGGGATCCAACACGATGAGAAGAAACGTGATCATCGGATAGACAACGGCCCACGTGAGCAATGCGAGCTTGTGCGTGTTCTGGTTCATCGGTCGGTGTCTCCCGCCACTGTCGAGAGCGGCGTTAAGAACTCAATAAAGTTACCCTTGTTGTCTTGAATGAAGATCAGTCGCCGGCCTGCGTCGGGGAAGCTTGTGGGCGGAACGACCATGGCCACGCCGCGCTTCATGAGTTCCGCAGCGACGCTATCGACATCCGGCGTTAGGAAAGCCAGGTGGCCAAATCCCCGATCCGCCAGCGCTTCGCTGAGATCCTGCGGTTTCTTTTGCTCCTGGAATGCTCTTGACGTTTCGACGACTTCGATCATGAAATCATTTCGTTTCAAGTACGCGAGTTTGAGGTCCGGGAACTCGGGCACTGTCCATTCGTGATGGACGTCGAAATCGAGCGTGTCGACGTACCATGAGAGTGTCTCGGCGTAGTCATCCGTAGAGATCATCACATGATCTATTGTGAGGTTTCCGAGGCTGTTTATGCTTTGATCGGATTTGGTCATTTTGATGTCGCTTTCTGGGGTTGAACTACGTGAGATCCCATGCGGTCCAGTTCTCTGCGAGATGCTGGATCGACGTGGTTCCTGGGATCACGATGATGTTTGGCGAACGTTTCAAAAGCCATGCCAGCGCTTGCCTTGGGTCGAGCGTGGCACCGTGGCGCATTGGGTGTGCGCCAAGCGGCCCATAGGGAATAAATGCAATGCCTTTCCTTGCTGTGTAATCGACCAGATCGTCAGCATCGGCTTCTTCCATGTTGAAGCGGTTTTGCACGCTAGCGATCGGTGCAATCGCCAGGGCGCGGTCCAGTTGTGCGCGGGACACGTTTGACAGGCCAATATGCCTAATGCGCCCATCCGCTTGCGCCTCTGCAAGCGCAGCAACAGAGGTTTCAATTGGTGTTTCTGGATCGACGCGGTGCAATTGGAACAGATCGATCCGGTCGCGTCGCAGGTTGACGAGGGCGCGATCGACCTGACGCAACAACGCGTCGCGACGACCATCGATTACGATCTGGCCGGGTTGTGGTTTGCCAACGCCGCCCTTTGTGGCAAGGACGACTTGCCGTCCCTCAAGCGCTTCACCTACAATACGGTCTGCGTACTCTGGCCCATAAGCCCAAGCGCTGTCGAAGAAATCAACGCCGAGATCAGCGGCGCGGCGCAAAACGGACAGGCCGTCGTCCCATTTAGGATAGGGGCCAAAGTTGCTCGGTTGACCTGTGAGGCGCATGGCACCATAGCCAAGTCGGTTCACCGTCTGCTCGCCAGCAATAGTGTAGGTTCTTTCGGTCATCTGGGGTCTCCTCGGGGTGATGTCGTCGTTGTTTTGGAAGATGATCGATGAGTTGGATATCTGGTAGACGGCTTATAGAGTTATCTGTTATTTGTAATATGCATGAGTAAGCCGTTAGACCGTTTGGCCCTTCTCGAAACTTTTGTCCGTATTGCGGAGAAGGGGACGATCAGTGGCGCCGCGCGTGACCTGGGCCTCTCTCAGGGCTCCGCAAGCCGTCAGTTGAAAGATCTGGAAGAGCGTCTGGGCGTCCAGCTTGCCCGTCGCACGACACATTCATTGACGCTTACGGAAACGGGGCTTGAGGTACTTTCCGACGCACGTCAGCTGATCGCCGGTTGGAACGTTTTGGAAGAGCAGCATGCGTCTCAAGTCGGTGACCTGAAGGGTCCGCTGAGGATCGTCGCGCCCGTGGCGCTCGGGCAACTCCACCTTGCCGATATTGCGATCGGCTTTCAGGTCGCGAACCCTCAGGTCACGGTGAACTGGCATTTGCAAGATGAGGCAATCCGCTTTGCTGAGATCGGATGCGATTGCTGGATCAAGGTTGGGCCAGTACCTGACGACACACTCGTTGTGCGATGTTTGGGGCAGGTCGAAAGGTTGATCGTTTGCGCGCCGCCGATTGCCAAGTTGCTCAAAGGTCCGGTTCCAAAAGGGGTCCAAGACATCCCGTTTGTGACTTTGACTCCGTTTGAAGGGGCGAAGATCAATCTGACAGACACAAATGGGGAGCAATGTGTTCTGGACGTCGCAGCAAAATTGTCAACAAACAACATCATGTCGCAAAAGCGTGCGGTGATTTCTGGGCTCGGAGCGGCGATTTTGCCCAAATGGTTTGTCGCAAGTGAACTTGAAACGGGGGAGCTCATAGATTTGCTCCCAAACTGGCGAGCAGAAATGCTCGACGTGAACGTGGCCTACCTCCCAACGCGTCACCAACCGCGTCGTTTGACTGCTTTCATAGACGCTCTTGAAACGGGCTTCCACAAAGTGCCGGGCATTCTGGTCTAACCGCCTTATCGAAAGACTGACTGTCAGGGTCTGAGGCCGAGGCATGGCTGCAGCGTCATCCATGAGGAAGACGAAACGTGACCAATCATCATGCGCCAAACGTGCATAGTGATAAAACAATGCATCGAGATGGACTGTCATTGTGGGCTGCCGGATGGCCTTACTTTGGCGAACGCACTTCGTGACGAGTATTTTGTGAGGTGTGGCATGCGTTGAGCGACCAACGGTCCCGATTGACTGTACCAAAGTTGCGCCCGGCCCATCGCCTGGCCAGAAGAAAAGCGTTCAATACGTTTCTCGGCTTGCTGAATAAGCTGCCGGGGTCTAGGTCCAGCATATGAGACTTCTGTTTTTAGGCGATGTGATGGGCCGCGCAGGTCGCACGGCAGTGGCCGAGCGGTTGCCAAAACTGCGCGAAGAGTGGCGGCTCGATTTCGTGATTATCAACGGCGAGAACGCCAGCAATGGCATGGGGCTCACAGCGGACCATGCGAAACTGCTTTTTGATGCGGGAGCCGATTGTGTGACCTTGGGCGATCACGCCTTTGATCAGAAAGACATGCTCCAGCATATTGGACAGGACACGCGGATCTTGCGGCCGATTAACTATGCCAAGGGCGCGCCGGGACGCGGGCACAAAGTCTTCACCGCACCCGGCGGGCGCAAGGTTCTTGTGGCGCAGGCCTTGGGGCAGGTCTTTATGAAACGCCCGTTTGACGACCCGTTCTCTGCGCTTGAGCCCGTATTAAAGGCCCATCCGCCTGGCGGTATGGTGCAGGCGGCGATTGTAGATATGCATTGTGAAGCGACGTCCGAGAAGATGGCGATGGGGCATTTCTGCGATGGACGGGTCAGCCTGGTTGTGGGCACGCATACCCATGTGCCCACGGCGGATGCACAAATCCTACCTGGCGGCACAGCCTATCTGACCGACGCCGGTATGTGTGGCGACTACAACAGCGTTATCGGAATGGAGAAGTCCGAGCCTTTGCGCCGGTTTATCACAGGAATGCCCAAGTCCCGCTTCGCACCCGCTTTGGGGGAAGCAACCCTGTCGGGTGTGTTTTTGGAAAGCGATGATCGTACCGGGCTCGCCAAATCAGTTCGGATGATCCGGGTCGGTGGGCGCTTGGAAGAGGCCGCGCCGTGACCCGTGCGCAGCTGGTGGTCTACACCAGTATTTTGATTTTCATGGGGGCCGGTTGGGGGCTGACACAGCCGCTTTCCAAAATTGCCGTTAGCACCGGGTATCAGCATTTCGGTCTGATATTTTGGCAACTCATTATTGGCGCTGTTGCAATGGCATGTCTTGCTCTGATCACGGGGCGAGGTTTGCCGCTCACGCGATCAGCACTCGGGCTTTATGCGATCATAGCGGTGATTGGCACTGTGATCCCCAACGCAGCTTCCTACCAAGCGTTGGTCTATCTTCCAGCTGGCGTGCAATCCGTGTTGATGTCGTTGGTTCCAATGGCCGCCTTTCCCATTGCGCTTCTATTGTCACTCGAACGCTTTGAACTACGGCGCTTCCTTGGTCTTGGCTTCGGATTGATCGGTGTGTTGCTTTTGGTGTTGCCAGAAGCCAGTCTGCCCGACCGGGCGGCACTGCCGTGGGTTGGGGTCACTCTGATCGCGGTGGCCTGTTATGCATTTGAGGGAAACTACGTCGCGCGATGGGGTCTACGGGGCCTCGATCCCATTCAGGTCTTGTTCGGGGCTTCAGTGATTGGCGCGATCATGGCTTTGCCCTTGGCGCTGGGTACGGGACAGTTCATTTCGCCGTTTCGTGCCTATGACGCGCCGGAGTACTCGTTGATCGCCTCGTCACTCATCCATGTGATCGTTTACGCGACCTATGTCTGGCTGGTAGGTCGCGCGGGGGCCGTTTTTACAGCGCAGGTAGGCTATGCGGTCACTGCGACCGGAGTGATCTGGGCGATGCTTATCTTGTCAGAAACCTATTCGCCCTATTTCTGGGCGGCGGCGGCATTGATCCTGTTGGGCGTGTTTCTTGTTCAACCCCAGTCACGCGAGGCGCTTGAAGCGCGCACGGCAATGGGCGAAACTGCACCGTAATCAGCCAGCATCGAGGCGTGCATGGGTTTTCTGGATTTGGGCGACACCACCGCTGCGCTTGTCACTTTGGGCATCGTGCTTGGTATGTTCATCCTTTTCTTGCGCGAAACGTTTCCGACCGAAGTGGTGGCCCTGACCGGCGTCTCCGTCATGCTGATACTTGGGGTTTTGCCCTATGATGCCGGTCTGGCAGTGCTGTCCAACCCTGCGCCGTGGACTATTGCGGCGATGTTCATCATCATGGGCGCCTTGGTGCGAACCGGCGCCTTGAACGCGTTTACGCGGAAGGCCGAAAAGCAGGCAGGGACTAATCCAAAAATGGCGATTGCCTTATTGATGGGCTTTGTCGTTCTGGCCTCTGCAGTGGTGTCCAACACGCCCGTTGTCGTGGTGATGATCCCTGTGTTTGTCCAGTTGGCCCGCACGATGGGCATGTCGGCTTCCAAGCTCCTCATCCCATTGAGCTACGCCGCGATCCTCGGGGGAACGCTCACGCTGATCGGCACCTCGACCAACCTTTTGGTTGATGGTGTCGCCCGCGCGCAGGGGCTGGCGCCCTTTACGATCTTTGAAGTGACGCCCCTTGGCCTGATCCTGGTGGCGTGGGGCATGATCTATCTGCGCTTTGTCGGCCCACGATTGCTGCCCGATCGCGATAGTATGGCGACGCTGCTGAGTGATCGCTCTCAAATGAAGTTCTTTACCGAAGCGGTGATCCCTCCGGATTCGAACCTCATCGGGCGAGAGGTTTTGGGCGTGCAGCTTTTCAAACGCGAAGGCGTGCGTCTGATTGATGTCATCCGGGGCGACACCTCACTGCGGCGCAACCTGCAAGGAGTGGAACTGCAAGTGGGTGACCGTGTGGTCCTGCGGACGCGTATGGCGGAACTGCTTAGCTTGCAGCGCAACAAGTCACTCAAGCGTGTGGATCAGGTCTCGGCCGTGGAAACATCGACAGTTGAGGTGTTGATCACCCCGGGGTGCAAGATGGTGGGACGCAGCCTTGGCTCATTGCGTCTGCGCCGCCGGTTTGGCGTTTATGTGCTGGCCGTTCACCGGCGGAACCAAAACATTGGGCGGCAATTGGATGATCTCGTGGTCCGCGTGGGCGACACACTTTTACTGGAAGGCGCTCCTGCGGACATTCAGCGTTTGGCGGCCGAAATGGATATGGTTGATGTTTCGCACCCGTCTGAACGTGAATACCGTCGGCGGCAAGCGCCCATAGCCTTGGGGGCCTTGGGTGCAATTGTTGTTTTGGCGGCCTTGGGTGTTGCGCCGATCTTTTTCCTTTCGGTTTTGGCGGTGGCCTTGGTCCTGATCACCCGCTGCATCGATGCGGATGAAGCGTTTTCGTTTGTTGATGGTCGCCTGCTTGCGCTGATCTTTTCGATGCTTGCCGTGGGCGCTGCCCTCGAAGCGTCTGGCGCGGTGCAGTTGATCGTTGAGGCGATTGCGCCCTATGTCTCGACCTTGCCGCCATTCCTGATGGTCTGGGCAATCTACCTTTTGACGTCGGTTCTGACCGAACTTGTGTCGAACAACGCGGTTGCCGTTGTTGTGACACCCATCGCGATTGGGCTCGCTACGGCGCTGGGCATCGATCCGCGCCCACTTGTTGTTGCGGTGATGGTCGCAGCATCGGCGTCCTTCGCAACTCCCATCGGATACCAGACAAACATGTTGGTTTATGGGCCTGGCGGCTATCGGTTCACAGACTTCATGCGCGTGGGCATCCCGCTCAACCTGAGCGTCGGGTTGCTTGCTTCAGCGATCATCCCGATAATCTGGCCTCTTTAATGCGACGCGAGACAGCGCGTGTAGAACGCCGATTACCTGTTGCGCGCGCGCCTGGCCAAGGCTAACCCACTGTACATGAAACCATTTCTCATTCTCCAGGCTCGTCCGGAAACCGATGCTTCTGATCAGGAGTTTGTAGCAATTCTGGACAAGTGCCAGTTGCCCGAAAGCCGAACGCATCGTATCCGCCTCGATCAGCACAGACTGCCGGAGACGCTGGATCTGGGTAACTATGCCGGTGTGCTTGTCGGTGGTGGCCCGGGATGTGTCAGTGACGCGCCCGAGGACAAGTCGCCAGAGGAAGCGCAGATCGAAGCGCAGGTCATGGGGCTGATGCCCGACATCGTCGCCCGGGATCATCCGTTTATGGGATGCTGCTATGGCTTGGGTGTTCTGGTTCATTTTCTGGGAGGTGAGGTCAGCAAAGCGCGGTATTCGGAACCCGTTGGCCCATCACTGTGCAGTCTGACCGAAGCTGGGCACGCCGATCCTCTGACACAAGGTCTGGCACCTGAATTCGAAGCGTTTGTTGGCCATAAAGAAGCCGTGCAGAGCGTGCCGGAAGGGTGCACACACCTGATCAGTTCGGCCGCTTGCCCGGTGCAGATGATCCGCTACGGCAACCATGTCTACGCTACGCAGTTCCATCCGGAAGCCGACGCGATCGACTTTGAAAACCGCATCAACATCTACAAAAACCACGGCTACTTCCCGCCTGAAGATGCACAACCACTGATCGAGGCCTGCCATAGCGCTCAAGTCACAGAGCCAAGGGAAATACTGCGCCGTTTTGCTGCACGTTATGGTTGAATCTAGCATGGATTGAGTTCAGCTCAATTCAACCGACTAACCACACCCGTAAACACGGTTGATATTTGGTTTTCTTGCGCCAGAATGCGCGAATGCACCGATTTCTTGGATTATTGCTTATCAACCTAATGGTGTGCTGCTCCGCTCTGGCGGCTGAATGCGATTTTACTCAACCGTTGGAACGCCAGCTTTTGTCCACCGCGCTCAACGGCCGGGATCGGGACGAGATTGATCGGGTAATCACCTCGCTCAATCCCGCCATGCGCGCCCCGGACATTCCAGAACCGCGCTATAAGGGAAATGCCGACACAGCCGAAGCGCCTGTTTTGAGCACAGCGCAACGCGGTGCCTTGGTGCGTGCGCAATTGGACGCGGCCCGTCGGATCGTCGACCGCGTCACCGACCCGCGCGCGACACCCCAGGAATTGCCCTTTGCCCTGCGCCATGTGGCGGGCATTGTACGGGGTTCTGTTGCGCTGGCGCAGGCCTACCCCGATACACGGGTCGAGGCCCTGGGTGTTGCGGAGGCAGCGGCGGATTATCTTGTACGGGCCAGCCGAGAAGCCGGTGTGCCCTTCACGCCTTTTCCCTATTGGCGCGGTCGGTCGGGGCGTTTGGGCGAGTTGTCGGACATGATGGCGCGCGGGCTCGAAGCCTGCGGTGGCTTGGAAGATCGGGTGCGCGACGGCTGGTTTGTCGTCCCAGAAGTGGCGGAACAGTATTACTTTGATACCGGACTTGTCGGCACGGCGCTCGCCGAACTGTCAACGGAACGGCCCAAGGAGACCTATCGCGACTGGCTGGATGGCGCGACCGCATGGTTGGTCAGCCAGAAACTGTCGTCAAACTTCAACTACAATGCCTTTCCAGCACAGTTGTTTCTTGCGCGCCACGCAAACACTGGGAACCCAAAGGATCTAAGGCGCGCGCGCGACTGGATGCTCTTTGGCGTTTTGCCGGGTATGATTTCGGACGGTCCAGATGCGGGGCATTGGATCGATCCGCACAACAACCTGTTGCAATACCGGGTTATTATGGTCCAAGCCATGGTCTCCACCCGTTTGGAGATGAGCCGTTCCGGGATGGCTTCAGATGACAGCTTGGACGTTGCCATTAGGCAGGCTTTTGGCGCTGTGGAAGACGACCTGTTGCAAGGTCGCGTTGCGGAGTCGGCAGAACGGATGGTTGAAATCTATCTCACTTTGGATGCAGCGATTGAGGCGGGTTTTCAGATCAACCTTGACCTCCAATTGCGCGCCTCGGTCGAGCAAGCCGCAACGCGGTGGCTCATGGAGAACCGACCCCGTGGAGATCTTGCCACGGCCCTTTTCTTGGCAAGCCAGAGTGATGTCTTTGACTATTGAAGCAACCGCACCACTCCCTGCACCGTTTAGATGACCTTGCGGCACCACCTCTCGCAAGGATTGCCAGTTCGTGGCTACCGCTTCTAGGCTGTGGAGCAAAAGGGAGGGGACAATGGATATTCTGATAAATGTGGTATTGCCGCTATCTTTGGCGATCATCATGTTGTCGCTGGGCGTAGGGTTGAGCTTTTCTGATTTTGCTCGTGTCGCCCGTAGACCAAAGGCCTTTGCCGTTGGAGCGGTTGCTCAAGTGATTTTGCTGCCCATAGTAACCTTTGGCATCGTGACAATATTCGGGCTGACCGGGGCAATCGCAGTCGGTTTCATGCTGCTCAGTTTTTGCCCCGGTGGCGTCACCTCAAACATGATCACCAAGCTGGCAACAGGCGACGTCGCTCTTTCTGTCTCGTTGACGGCTGTAATCAGCTTGCTGTCTATCTTGACGGTCCCATTTCTGGCGGCCTGGGCGGTTGTGTATTTTATGGGGGATCAGGCGCCTGATGTTTCGGTGACGTCGCTCGCCATTGCGATGTTTCTGATCACGACGTTGCCCGTTCTGATCGGCGTCATGGTTCGTCACTTCGCCACTGGTTTTGCCGACCGGATTGAGCCGATCCTGTCTGCCATCGCCACCGTGCTCTTTGTGATCATCGTTCTGGCGGCTCTTGCCGCAAACTGGGACATCTTCGTTGAAAACCTCGCCACGCTGGGGCCGGCGCTGGTCTCAATGAATGCCGTGCTCATGATCATTGGGGTCGCGCTTGCTGTAGGTGCGGGATTAACCTGGGGTGAGGTAAAGACAATCTCGATCGAGACCGGCGTGCAAAACGCGACGCTTGGCATCACGCTGGGGACGATCATAACCGGGCAAGCTGACGGCTTCACGGCAATGGAGTTACCGCCGGCAGTCTATGGGATCACGATGTATCTTGTGGCCCTGCCTTTCGTCATCTGGTTTCGGAGCAAGTAAACATGGACAGCGCAGACGTCATCATTGTTGGGGGAGGGCTGGCGGGTCTCGTGGCCGCTGCTGAACTTGGGGACAGAGGCAAGAAAGTGCTCCTCGTCGATCAGGAAGGCCCGCAAAACCTGGGCGGTCAAGCGTTCTGGTCGCTTGGCGGGTTGTTCATGATCGACACCCCGGAACAGCGTCGGATGGGCATTCGGGACAGCAAATCGCTGGCGTTGTCGGACTGGATGGGCAGCGCAGGGTTTGATCGGGACGAAGATCATTGGCCACGCCAATGGGCCGAAGCATACATCGACTTTGCCGCAGGTGGCATGCGGCAATGGCTCTATAATATGGGCATGCGCTGGTTCCCAATTGTCGGTTGGGCCGAACGCGGTGGGTCCTTTGCCGATGGGCATGGCAATTCGGTACCGCGTTTTCACATTACGTGGGGAACAGGTCCCGGCACGATGGAGCCTTTTGAGGCCCGCGTCCGAGAACACGTGAAGGCGGGTCTGATCGACTTGCGGTTCCGGCATCAGGTGGATCGGCTGATTATGGAAAACGGCGCGGCCAAGGGCGTGGCTGGGACGTTGCTGGCCGAAGACGACGCAGCGCGTGGGGCAGAGACCAACCGGGACCCGGTTGGAGAGTTTGAGCTCTATGCGCCCTCCGTGCTGGTCAGTTCCGGCGGTATCGGGGGTAACTTCGAAATGGTGCGCAAGGCGTGGCCTGTTGATCGGCTTGGTGCGCCTCCCAAGGACATGGTTGCAGGTGTACCTGCCCATGTGGACGGGCGTATGATCGATATCGCACGTCAGGCGGGTGGTCATCTGATCAATGGGGATCGGATGTGGCACTACACGGAAGGGGTAAAGAACTGGGATCCAATCTGGCCCGGCCACGGTATTCGAGTTCTGCCTGGTCCCTCCTCGATGTGGTTCGATGCGGAAGGAAACCGCTTTGCGCCGCCGGCATTGCCCGGTTTCGACAGCCTCTCGACGCTGAAGATGATCCTTGAGACGGGGTATGAATATAGTTGGTTCGTACTGACCCAGAAAGTCATCAAGAAGGAGTTTGCGCTCTCTGGATCTGAACAAAACCCCGATTTCACAGGCAAATCTTGGATGGACGTGATCCGGCAACGCATACTGGCTGGGTCGACCGCGACGCCGCCGGTGGAAGCGTTCAAGGAAAAGGGTGAAGACTTCGTCGTCTCCCGCGATCTGTCGGGCCTCGTGCGTGGCATGAACCAAATTGCTGGGGGCGATCTGATCAAAGAAGACAAGCTACGCACGCAGATCGAAGCACGCGATGCCCAGATCACCAACCCCTTCACCAAGGATGCACAGATCATGGCGATCCACGCGGCGCGAAATTACCGCGGGGATCGATTGGTGCGCACAGCGAAGCCCCACAAGTTCCTTGATCCCGTCAACGGGCCCTTGATTGCCGTGAAGCTGCATGTCCTGACCCGAAAGACACTGGGTGGCCTGCAAACCAATCTCGATAGCCAAATGGTTGGTGCTGACGGCAACGTCATTCGAGGGCTCTACGCCGCAGGCGAGGTCGCAGGTTTCGGCGGCGGTGGATATCACGGCTACAACGCCCTTGAAGGGACGTTTCTGGGCGGATGTATTTTTTCAGGACGGAACGCCGGTCGCTCGAAAGAGATTGCGTAACCTATAAAGGCCAGAACACCAGGATTGACGGAACCGATACAGCAATCACCAGGATTTCCAGCGGCAGGCCCATGCGCCAATAGTCGCCAAAGCGATAGCCGCCAGGACCGAGGATCAGCGTGTTATTCTTGTGCCCGATTGGCGTCAGGAAAGCCGCAGAAGCCGCGACGGCAACCGCCATCAAAAAGGGGTCCGGTGATACGCCAAGTGTTTGTGCCATCTGGATGCCCACAGGGGCCGCGACAATTGCCGTAGCCGTGTTGTTGAGAACGTCTGAGAGCGTCATTGTCACAACCATGAGAACGGTCAGAATGGCCCAAGCCGGGAGGCCGTCGGTCAAGGTAATCAGGCCGCCTGAAATCAACTCAGTCCCCCCCGAGCTTTCCAAGGCCGCGCCCAATGGGATCATTGACCCCAAAAGCACCACAACGGGCCATTCGATATGGGTATAGAGTTCGCTCAATGGCACGACGCGCGCCAAGACGTAGGCCACGACAACCAGACCCAAAGCTATCGGTAGATATATCAAACCCAGGCTTGCCGCCAGCACGGCTGCAGAAAAGATCCCGATCGCCAGCCAAACTTTTTCATCAGCAGTCACGGACAACCCGCGTTCCGCCAGGGGCAGGCAGCCAAGCCAGTCGGTCACGTCATTTGCTGTGTCCTTTGGCACTAGAATCAGCAGAATGTCGCCCGGTTCGACTACTGTCTTGCGAACCTGATTGGTAATCCGTCTGCCGCGCCTCGAGATGCCCATCAGAACCGCCCGTTGTCGCCAGGCCAGCCCAATGCCTTGTGCGGTCTTTCCAGTGATACGAGAGGTTTCACTAGCAACCATTTCGACCACGTCGACACCGTCGCCCTCTGCCGTCAGTGTATCATGGCGGGACGGGTCCGAGAACGCGAGCGAAAGGGCCGATCTGAATTCATCCAACGCCTCTGGACCGGCTTCCAGCACGAGGATGTCCCCGACCCTCAGCCGCGAATTGCGCGCGCGACCGTAGAGACGTTTGCCGTCACGCATGAGGCCCAATATGGCCACATCTGTCCTTTCCGCGGTCTCCTCCAACTCGGCGATACGCTTACCAACATGTTTGCTGTCTTCGGGCACGGTGAGTTCTGCGATGTAGTCTTGTAACGCGCCGGCATCGTTTCCTTCGGTTGTTCGCGCAGGAATGAAACGCCATCCGATCAGTGCAACAAACGCCAGGCCTGCGATCGCAGCCACGCCGCCCACTGGGGCGAAATCGAACATCCGGAACGGTTCCCCAAGGGATTGTTCGCGGATCGACGCGATGATGATGTTGGGTGGTGTGCCGATCAGTGTGACCATTCCACCCAGGATCGTGGCAAAGGACAACGGCATCAGGCTCAGCCCCGGAGGGCGTCCTGCTTTCCGCGCGGTCTGAATATCAACAGGCATCAAAAGCGCCAGCGCGGCGACGTTGTTCATAAAGGCGGACAGGATGCCACCTATCCCGCCCATCAGCGCAATATGACCGCCCAATGAACGCGACGCGTCCACCAATGTGCGCGTAATCAGAAAGACGGCACCGGATCGCACCAATCCTGCGGAAACAACGAGCACAAGCGCTACAACCAGCGTCGCGGGATGTCCAAAGCCCGAGAATGCTTGGTCTGATGGGACGACGCCAAGAACCACACCAACCATGAGCGCGGTAAAAGCCACCAGATCATACCGGAACCGCCCCCAGATCAATAATGCAAAGACCGCGCCAAACAGGCTGAACAAGATGATCTGGTCGGTTGTCATGGCGCCACTCTAGCAACGAGATGAAGCGGGGCAAGCTCCGCCACCCAAAATAGTTCGCATGTGAACGATTCGCGAATAGGTTGTAATCCGCCGAAAAGGCAATGGTGGATTTCTTGTCTTTGGGGGACTCACGAACTGTTGTTAGGCTTGATTTACGCCGCGGCAATTTCAAGCGGTGATGCGCTCCATTCATTTGTCGGAGCGCGCCTCGAAGACCGAAGACTCTGGAAGGGGGCACCTTTCAACTGCAGGCCGGATCACTCGCAATTACCGCGGGCCCGGGCCAGTCAAGTTTTGACACGTGTTAAGGAGGCACACCATGACTGATGCACTTGATCTCAAACAATTGAGAAGCGACCTGGAGGAGGCCGGCGCGCCTTGGGAAATGGATCCCGGGACGGATATGGCCAGAATGACAGAAGACGAGCGTCAGGTTCGTCTGGGCTTTAATCCTCCGCCGGGGGCCATGACGCTGAGTGAGGCCGTAAAGGCGGACAAGGCTGCCCCGGCGGTGACGTCAGACGTGATCGCGGCCGAAAGCATCGGCGCCCCAACTGCGTTCGACCATCGTAACGTGAATGGCAAGAACTATGTCACCAGTGTTAAAAACCAGGGCTCTTGCGGGTCGTGTGTTGCCCATGGCGTCGCTGCGGTGATGGAGACGACGTATCAACGGTCGGTCGCCAACCCGAACCTGGGCCTCGACCTGTCTGAGGCCCACCTGTTCTACTGCCATGGTGGGGAAGAAGGCCGGACGTGCCAGAACGGTTGGTTCCCGGACCAAGCTCTGGATAAGGCCAAGCAAAAGGGTGTGACGCTTGAATCCGTCTATCCCTACACAGGTAATCAACAAGCCTGTGCCGTGCCTGGCGGATGGCAAAACAACATTGCCAAAGTTACGGGCAAAACCAAGTTGAGCGGCCGTTCAGCAATCAAGAACTGGATTGCGACGAAAGGCTCGGTCACTGGCTGCTTTATCGTCTACCAGGACTTCTTTAGCTATCGCTCGGGCGTGTACCGTCACGTCTCCGGTTCGTCCGCTGGAGGGCACTGCGTTGAAATCATTGGCTATAATGATGCGCAAGCCTGCTGGATCTGCAAGAATAGCTGGGGATCGAACTGGGGCGAAGGTGGGTTTTTCCGCATCGGGTACGGCCAGTGCCAGATCGACACATGGTACGGACCTTATGGGGCAAACTCCGTCACGCTGAAAGCCTGGGCAAACAATCTCAAGGTCAATGGTCTTTGGTCGAATGAAAGCGCGCGCAATGCATGGGCGCATTTTCAGGGCACCGGTTGGCGCAAACTGGTGACAACCAGTGATGTCCAACAGCACGCCATGCTGGCCGAGCTGATTGGTGCCAAAGCCGGGAACCGGAACGTCCGCGCGCTGATCGACGGCAATCAGGTGAAGGAAGTCTACGTGACCTAATCGGTCGCTTCGCTTTCTTACCTCATCCCATTTTTCAAAAAGGATACTTCCAATGTCTAAACGTAAATCAAGCGATGCTCCTGCTGCGGACGTCAAAGAGATGGAACGCACCGAACTGCCAGCAACAGGCGGTGATGCGCCCAGCATGGATGTGAACGCCTTGTTAGGCGACACCATCGTCGAACGGGTCGACCGACCGGCGCAAACCCCGCCGAACGATATCACGGTCGAAGCTGAAGAAGCCGAAGGCATCACAGCCTGGCATAACGGCAAAAAGATCACCGCTACATGGTGCAACGCGTCCAACCGAAATGCCTATGCCGCTGTGCAGGGCCTCGGTTGGCGTCGGTTGAGCAATGCCAACGATAGTGCATTTCTAACACTGACAATGCTGGCCGCGCATGCGGAGCAGACCAACGCGACCGTGAACGTCGAGATTGGGTCAGACAATAAGATCCGCCAGATTTATGTCTGGTGAGATCACACTCACAGAACAGGACAGGGGCCGCGAGGTCCCTGTCTCTAGCGGTGATATCATCGTGTTGCGCTTGCCAGAAAACCCAACGACAGGCATGCGCTGGTCTTTTGATGATCATGCCGGGGTCGAGATCCTGGAAGACCGCAACGACCTGACTGGGGATCGCATGCCGGGCGCCGCGTCCGAGCGAGTGTTTCGGCTGCGCGTTCTGGGGGGGGATGCGCATCTGGAGCTGCACCGGGGCCAAGCTTGGGAACCCGGCACAGCTCCGGATGCGCATTTTGAACTGGAATTGAGAGCGCAATAGGCCTGCCGTTGGCTTGAACCCCGTGGTGCTGCCCGGCTATATGTCCGCGACACACCACGCGTTACCACAGGGGTTCAACATGGCAGGCCACTCAAAATGGGCAAACATCCAGCACCGCAAAGGCCGTCAGGATAAACTGCGGGCCAAGCTGTTTTCGAAACTGTCCAAAGAAATCACCATCGCAGCCAAGATGGGTGATCCCGATCCCGAAAAGAACCCGCGTCTTCGGCTGGCCGTGAAAGAGGCCAGAAGCCAGTCGATGCCCAAGGACAATATCGAACGCGCCATCAAGAAATCCGTTGCGGGCGAGGGCGAGGATTACGAAGAAATCCGGTATGAGGGCTATGGCCCGAACGGGGTCGCGGTGATTGTCGAGGCGATGACCGATAACCGGAACCGGACAGCCTCCAACGTTCGGTCAACATTCACCAAAAACGGTGGCAATTTGGGCGAGACGGGCTCGGTAGGTTTCATGTTCGATCGTAAAGGCGAGGTCGTGTATCCCGCAGATGTGGGCGATGCAGACACTGTGATGATGGCGGCCATCGAAGCTGGCGCGGAAGATGTCGAAAGCAGTGAAGACGGGCATTACATCTGGTGTGCGGATACTGATCTGAACGACGTGGCAACCGCGCTGGAAGCAGATCTGGGCGAAAGCGACGCCACCCGCCTCGTTTGGAAACCCACCACGACAACTGAGTTGGATCTCGATGCCATGCAGAAACTAATGAATTTGGTGGATGCGCTGGAAGACGATGATGATGTTCAACGCGTCACAACTAATTTCGAAGCGACCGATGAAGTCATGGCGCAGCTGGAAGCGGGTTGATCTGACAATTTGGCAAGTAGATTAGCGGCACCGGCGTGCACTGGTTTTCGCGTATAGTCGCACGTAAAGCACAAATGTCGCCTGCCGAAACCGGTTTGTGCATGCTGAAATGCGCAACAAAGCGTGGGTCTGGTGGCTCATTTCAGCAACGTGCTGGGTGTTTCGGCGTGTTCTTGGCCGGATATTGCGGTGTCAAAATTTGACTTTTGATGAAATTTCGGCACCATATCTGGTTAATTTCGGCATCGATCCGGCACTATATGGCCATTTTTGTGTGCCACAACATAGTCGTCGTGATCCCTGCTGAGCTGGATCCTTCGTGATCCAAAGACGCGCGGGAACAGCGCGATCAAAAAGAAGAAACTGCAAACAGGAAGACCAATACGTGTCGGCATCATCCCCGGCATAGAAAGGAGCCTATTGTGAGTAGTATTCTGAAACAGACGGGATTGGGGCTGATCTTGGCCGCAACTGTTGTGATGGCCAGTCCCACCGAGGCGCAGCAGGTGCATTGTGCCCCAAGAGACGCAATCGTCGAACGATTGAAATCCGGTTACGGAGAAGGCCCGGCAGGGTTTGGACTTCAGGCATCCGGTCAGTTGATCGAAATCTGGGCAGCGCCAGGCACCGGAACTTGGACCGTTTTGATGTCGCGTCCAGACGGAAAAACCTGCGTCGTTGCCACTGGAACGGATTGGCAACACCTTGAACTTGAACACGTTTCCATGGGGGTTCCCGGCTGATTTCCGAGGACGTGTCTGGCGTTATATGGTTTATTAACGCTCCCGTGGGCCGGTCGTGAGAGGGCATTTATTAGGCCCGCAAGCCGCAAGCAACTGAAAGGCTGGCTAGCACACCCAGACCGCGCGCATCCCAAGTGTGTTAGGGTTCCTGGTCGAGTGAGGCGTCCGGTTTGGCTGTCCAGTTAGTGGAGCTCACCCGCTGATATACGGCGTGTCCTGACCAGTTTTGGGACGATAAAAGACTTTTTGGTTGTGCAGCCGGCCCAGCAGTTCGTGGGTCGCATTTATCGCAGCATCAAGTGCCGCCAAAGCCTCTGAGTCAGGTGCGCCGCCATCTCCGCCAAGCATATTCAGACGCTCCAGAGAAAGCTCTTTTTTCCGCTCGCGCAGCGCGGTTTCAATTACGTCCAGATCGTCGATATCCAGGTCGAATTTGGTGTTATAGCTTGGCATCGGCTCGGTCCCCTCATGAGATTCTGTTTCCGATCGGAAACGACCTTAGACCGACATATAGCGGATTATTTGTGACATTCTAGAGGGTTTTTGGATATACTTTGGTATACCAAAACAGCCCTCGAGCGAAACCTGCAAGTCATTGTTTTAGCTCTGATTTTCAATCCAGACTTTCGCGCCATCTGCAGACATCTCTTCCTTGGCGCGATCAAAGCGCAAATAAGCGATACCGTGCCCGCCGGATTGGGTGAAAAGCGTCCCCGCGGTTTTGCCGTTGCTCGATACCTCTGACCCAATTGGCGCGGAGCCTTCGACGCGGACACTGGCTAACCCTTTACGCAGTTCGGTTTTGTGTTTCATGCGCGCAGTGACCTCTTGGCCGACATAACAGCCTTTGCGGAAATCAACGCCGTTCAGTGTCTCAAACCCTGCCTCAAGGATGAACGTGTCTGGCGTCAGTTCGATCCCCGTCTCAGGGATCATGTGTGCAACGCGTATCGCGTCCCAATCCGTCCCGTCATCGCTTTCCGGCGCATCAGAGTATAGGCGCCACCCCAAGGCTGTATGCCGTGGATCGGGCAAGGCACCAGCAGGCGCGGGACCCGTTCCCCGTTGCAAGTTCAGACCGCTGACCTCAATCAACACATCTGCTCGCAGTTTGTACATGGTCAACCGCTTCATCAGCATATCACCAAGGCTGTCATGGACATCGATCAGCACCGCGTCTCCATCACGCGCCACAAAGAAGTCAGCAAGGTATTTGCCCTGCGGCGTCAGCAGCGCGGTATAGACCAGCCCGTGATCCAATCCGGCGATGTCGTTCGTAATAAGTCCTTGAAGAAAGCTTTCACAATCGGAGCCGGTGAGGCGCAGGATGCGGCGACTGGTCATTTTGCGTGTCCCTTGTTATCTGCGACTACATATAGACAGAACATGCCAAGACAAAAGGGGCCGCACCACTTGCGCGCACAAATCAGTATCGTCATCCCAACTCTCAACGCCGCAGAGACATTGCCCGGTGTTCTCGAAGGGTTGATGGAGGGGCTTCACGCGAGCCTGATCCGCGAGTTGATTGTCACCGACGGCGGATCGACCGACGCGACACTGCAGATCGCAGATGCCGCAGGCGCTGTCATTGTGAAGGGGGCTGCCTCACGCGGCGGACAATTGCGCCGGGGCTGTGCAAAGGCCAAAGGACAGTGGTTGTTGGTGTTGCACGCCGATACGCATCTAGAAAGGGGTTGGTCCGAAGAGGTTGCATCCCATTTGGCTCAGGCGCAGGGGGCCGCGCATTTCCGGTTGCGGTTCAGGGCGCGCGGTCTGATGCCCAGTTTGGTGGCAAGTTGGGCCAATCTGCGCGCTTGGTTGTTCAGCTTGCCCTATGGCGATCAGGGGTTGCTGATCCGCGTGACAGACTATGCCAAAGTGGGTGGTTTTGCGGATCAACCGTTGATGGAAGACGTCGCCCTCATGCGCGCCCTACGCCGCGCGCGGGTTGATCTGACTGCCCTGCCAATCGAAGCCGTTACAAGCGCCGAGCGGTACCAGAAGGCAGGCTGGCTTCGACGCGGTACACGCAACCTTTGGACATTGCTGAAATACTTTGCCGGTGTCAGCCCTGACCGGCTTGCTGATGGTTACAGGCGTTGATCCAATCTCCTCTGGTTTGAAAGCCGCGTAAACGCTTTACGCACGCTCGTTGACCCTAAGTGGCGCGGCTGCATTGACGCCAGCTTGCGTAGGGCTAGTGTGCGCCGCAACGAAAAAGGACAAACACGTGATGCATGTTTCTGCGACCCCGTCGGGCGGACCCAATTACCTTGCAATTCCCGGACCTTCGGTTGCGCCAGAGGCAGTTTTGCAAGCCATGCATCGGTCCTCGCCCAACATCTATGAGGGCGAACTGATCGACATGATGCCCGCCCTGGTCACAGACCTGAAAACGGTGGCGCGCACCGAACATCACGTGGCCATATACATCGGCAATGGGCATGCTGCTTGGGAGGCGGCGCTTGCCAATACGATGGCACCTGGCGATCTGGCATTGGTTCCGGCCACGGGACGCTTTGCCCATGGCTGGGCAGACATGGCAGACGGGTTGGGCGTCAGATCGCAGATCCTGGATTTCGGCAAATCCTCCCCCTGGGACATGGAGCAGATTGCCGAGGCACTGCGTGCGGACACGGCGCATCAGATCAAGGCCGTTCTGGCCGTACACGTGGATACGTCGACATCGATCCGAAACGACGTTCCAGCTTTGCGAGCGGTGTTGGACGAGTTGGAACATCCTGCGCTTCTGATGGCCGATTGCATTGCTTCGCTGGGCTGCGACCGGTTCGAGATGGATGCCTGGGGTGTCGATGTCATGGTGACCGGGTGTCAAAAAGGCCTGATGGTGCCTCCGGGCGTGTCATTCGTGTTTTTCAACGATCGAGCGCAGTCTGTACGTGCCTCAATGCCACGCGTCAGCCGGTATTGGGATTGGGAACCTCGCGCCAATCCGCAGCAGTTCTTTCAATACTGGGCAGGAACAGCGCCGACCCAGCACCTTTATGGGCTTCGGGTTGCGTTGGACATGATCAAAGCTGAAGGAATGGAAGCCGTTTGGGCTCGTCATGACCGTTTGGCACGCGCGATTTGGGCGGCCGGTGATGTTTGGGCCCAAGAGGGCCCGTTCAGAATGAATGTAAGTAACCCCGAAAACAGATCGCGCGCGGTTACGTCACTGCGTCTGGATCCGCCGCAAGCCACCGAACTCCGGAAATGGGTTGAAACTCATCTTGGACTGACCCTTGGGATCGGTCTTGGGATGGCAGAGCCGGGTGATCCGGCCTGGCATGGCTATTTCCGGTTTGGCCACATGGGTCACGTAAATGGGCAGATGGTTATGGGCATGCTCGGAGGCGTCGAAACTGGGCTGACCGCTTTGGGTATCGCACACGGGCGCGGCGCCCTGGACGCCGCCGCCAGCGTGATCGCACAGTCTTAAGTTTGCGGGCCGCCAGTACGAAGGCGGGCAAAGCTCAGCTTACCGAACACCGGAGATATCCCGCGCGTATCGCCTACATATTCCACGAAACGGTTCACCATGTATGCGATCATCAGAACGGGGATGAAGCCCCACAGCATCCACACAACAAAGAAGATCCACATCAGGTTGATGCCCAACATGTTGATGGCTGCGTTTGTGTAATCTGGTGCTCGGCCGACTTGTCGATTGTCCATCGTGCTGACTCCTGTCTGACGTGCGACAGTATAGCGCACCTCATCTGAAAGTCAGGTAAACACACCGAGATTTTTCGAGATTATTGCGTGAGTGCCTCATTAAGCGCCAAAGGGAGCGCTTTTGCAAAAGAATCCAAGTCTTCCTTCGTTCCGCAGCTGACCCGGATACAGCGGTTTTGAGGAGCCGCAAACGGCATGCGTACGAAGATGCCTCGGGCGACCAGCCCGTCCAGCACGGCTTTAGCGAATGCGCCGTCCTTCCCGCAATCAATTGCAACGAAATTCGTAGCCGAAGGCAAAATGGTAAGACCATTGTCCGACGCGATCTGTCCGATACGGTCGCGCGCCTCGATGATTTGAGTTTGCACATGTGCCAACCAGTCGTCATCAGCCAGGGCCGCCAACGCAGCGGCCTGCGCGGCACGGTTCATTCCGAAATGGTTGCGGATCTTGTGAAACGCATCGATGAGTTCGGGCGCACCCAGTGCGTACCCCACGCGGGCGCCCGCAAGACCGTAAACCTTGGAAAACGTGCGCATACGGATCACACGCGGATCATTTGCATCGATCGGAGCCGCTGTGCCTTCCGGTGCACATTCAACATAGGCTTCGTCCAAGACCAAAAGACAGCCGTCCGGCAGCTTGTCCAACGCGGCCACTATGTCTGAACCAGTGTGCCAGCTGCCCATTGGATTGTCGGGATTTGCCAAATAAACCAGCTTGGCCCCAACTTCTGATGCTTTGGCGAAAAGGGCTGCGGGGTCTTCCGCATCGTCGCGATAAGGCACTTTGTGCAGAACACCGCCGAACCCGGCGACATGATAGTTGAAGGTCGGATACGCGCCGTCCGATGTGACCACAGTATCACCCGGTTCGATCAACAGTCGTACGAGATAACCAAGGAGGCCATCAATGCCTTCCCCCACCATTACATTCTCAAAGGCTATCCCATGCTTTGTCGCCAGCGCGTGGCGCAAGTCTGAACTTTCGGGATCACCGTATTGCCAGATCTCCCCGGCGGCGTCTTGCATAGCTGCGATCGCTTTTGGTGACGGGCCAAAGACGCTTTCATTAGCGCCCAGCCGCGCGTCGAACGGAGCACCTCGTTGCCGTTCCTGAGTTTCTGGTCCGACGAACGGCACTGTTGAAGGGAGTGTTTTGGCCAGTCGGGTGTAGCGAACAAGATCAGTCATAGCGCGCAGTTATGCCAAAGCGCAGTGGCGCTGCAAGGCTTGCCTCGCCAAAGACCGTCGGGCACGGTACGCCGAAAGCGACGGAGGAGCAGCATGCGCATTCTATTTGGTCTTGTGGCAGCGGCTGCGCTTTATCTTTTGTTGTGGCCCGTGCCGGTTGAGCCCGTCGCCTACAAATTCCCAACACCACCCGAACCAGATGGCGTGTTTGCCGCGAATGCGGCGTTGTCCGCTGCAGAGCTCGTGCCTTTGCCGGACGGCGCGATCGGACCTGAGGATCTTGCCGTCATGCCCGACGGTGCGATCTATTCCGCGGATTTGGATGGGCGGCTTTATCGGATAGACGGTGCCGAACCTGAATTGGTCACTCAATTGGACGGGCGGCCCTTGGGCCTCGATGCCGGACCCGGCGGACGCCTCTTTATCGCAGACAGCTTCAACGGGATCCTGACCTGGACGCCCGAAGGGGGCAGCGTTCCACTGGCGACCGAAATTGATGGCAACCCAATCATCTACGCGAACCAACTGGATGTCGCGCGCGATGGCACGGTCTATTTCTCAAACTCGACAGACCGTTTTGATCCCGAAACGATGGGTGGCACAAAGCCCACCTCGGTTCTGGCAATCTGGGAGCAGTCAGACGCCGGCTATGTGGCGCGAATTGATCCAGATGGCGCGGTCGAAAAGATCGCCGAGGGGTTTGTCTATACCAACGGTGTCGCTCTTTCGCCGAACGAGGATTTTCTCCTGATCGCTGAAACGGGCAGGGCGCGGGTCCACCGCTTGTGGCTGGCTGGGGAGCGTGCGGGCGAGCAAGAGGTCCTTCTGGATAATCTGCCGGGGTATCCAGACAATATCGAACCGATGGGCGATGGCACGTTCTGGATCGCTTTCGCCAGCCCGCGCGTGCCTGCCGAGGCGCTGATGCCCTACCCATTTCTGCGAAAAGTAATCTGGAGACTTGGCCCGATGGTGCGCCCAGCCCCGATCGAAGAAGGCCACATGATCGAGATTGATATGCAAGGCCGCGTCTTGCGATCCGTTCAGGATCCGGACGGTGTCCTGGGGATCACTACGGGTGGCCGTATCGTTGGCGACGACTTCTACGTCATGACGCTCGACAGTTTGGGCTTCGGCCGAATGCCTGTCTCTGCTTTGCCACCCCGACAGTAACCTCACGTCGCGCTGGTTTTTGCCCGGCAAATCGGATCAGGTTAAGGCACAGAAGCGGGAGAGCATCATGACACGCGTGTCAGTTACTTATGAAAACCATATTGCACAGGTCACGCTAAGTCGTCCCGACAAGATGAACGCTGTGGATGAGGACATGATCCACGCGATTATCGCGGCGGGGCGAGAGGTGGCTGAGTCGAATGCACGTGCCGTCGTTTTGTCGGGTGAAGGCAATGGGTTCTGCGCCGGTCTTGATGTCATGAGTTTTGCCTCAATGGCGGGCAAAGACACCGAAGAAATGATGATGCCGCGGAGTCATGGCGACACCAATCGGTGGCAAGAGGTATCGCTGGTCTGGCGCCGGGTCCCGGTGCCGGTGATCGCAGCAATCCATGGCGTATGCTTCGGCGCAGGGTTTCAGTTGGCCCTTGGCGCGGACATCCGCTTTGCTGCGCCGGGAACCCAGATGTCCGTGATGGAAATGAAATGGGGCCTTGTCCCGGACATGGGCGGCATGCTTTTGCTGCCGCATGTGGCGCGGTCGGATGTCATCCGCCTGCTGACCTACACTGCACGTCGTTTCACAGCGGAAGAGGCGGCGGATTGGGGACTTGTTACGTCACTGGAAGAAGATCCTTTGGCCGCCGCGCAAGACTTGGCTGAAGAGATCGCGGGCAAAAGTCCAAGTGCGATCCGCGAAGCCAAGAAACTGATCGAGGTCGGTGAGAGCGAGGCGCGCGAAGCGATCCTGCTTGCTGAAAGCCAGGCGCAGGCAAACCTAATTGGAAAACCCGACCAAATGGAAGTGATCGCCGCCCAGATGCAGAAGCGTGCGCCTGTGTTCAAGTAGGGCAGGATCAGCGCCCCCAAATGCCTAACGAAAAAATGCGCGACGTGAATCCCGCGCAAGTTCATATTTCATTTCCAACTCGGCTATCCTGGCCATGGCAGCTTTCTTGTCTTCCGGAAGCGTGAGTTCCGCATATGCTTTTCGCGCGGCATCCAACTCATCTTTGATGTCGAATTCCTGTGGGCGCACACCCGCAGCCGCCATAATGCGATGCCCCGCGGCCAACCCGGGATCAATCAGCGTGTCAGATGAGCGGTTAGGCAAAGGCTGACCTTCGCCTTCAAGCTTTGAAAGTTTACCTTCCGCGAGCGCCTTCCTGATCTGCCGCTCAGTAAGTGAATGCCAAGACCATGCCATGGGGCAAAGCATAGCACGATGTCCCCGCTCAGGCGAGTTCGGCCAAACGCGCCAGCGCCTCGTTCAGCTTGGCTTCTTCATCCTCGCGCGCGGCAAGGTTTGCTTTGGTTTCCTCAACCACTTCTTCCGGCGCGCTTTCCACGAATTTCGGGTTATTCAACCGTCCGCGCAGCCCGCCGAGTTCCTTGGCCAGTTTGCCCAGCGTCTTTTCGAGGCGCGCCTTTTCCTCGCCAATATCGATGATGTCTGCCAATGGCATTCCAAACCGCGCCCCTTCTGCGGGAACTGCGATCGTGCCTTTGGGGAACGCATCTGCATGCTCAAGGCTTTCGACGCGCGCAAGGCGTTTGATCAGAACAGCGTTACGATCCCACGCGGCTTGGCCTGTGTCATCGATCTGCGTGACCAGCATCGGCACGTATGCCCCTGCCGGAACATGCATCTGCGTCCGGGCAGAACGCACCGATTCAATCAACCCGATCACCCAATTCATCTCGTGATCTGCGTGGGCGTCAACCAAGGCGGCAGCGGTGTATTCAGGCCAATCGGCATGGACCAACATCTTGGCACGTGTGCCGGACAGCCCCCAAAGCTCTTCGGTGATGAAGGGCATGATGGGGTGCAGCAGGACAAGGCACTGATCCAGCACCCATTTCATGGTGTGCTGCGTCTCTGATTTCGCGGCGTTGTCATCGCCCTGCAGCAGGGGTTTGGAAAACTCCACATACCAGTCGCAGACCTTGCCCCAGACAAATGCATAAAGCGTCTGCGCGGCGTCGTTAAACCGATACTGCGCCAGCGCCTCATCCACCTCGGCCAGAGTTTTGGCCGTTTCCCCGATAATCCATTTGTTTAGCGTTTGCGACGGGGTCGGCACAGCGTCGGCAGAGACGTCAAAGACGCCGTTCATTTCCGCAAACCGCGCGAAGTTCCAAAGCTTTGTGCCAAAGTTCCGGTACCCGGTGATCCGCTGCATGTCGAGTTTCAGCACACCGCCGAGCGATGCCATGGCAGCATTGGTAAAGCGCAGCGCATCAGCACCGAATTCGTCAATGATCTCAAGCGGATCCACTACATTGCCCAAAGACTTGGACATCTTCTTGCCTTTGGCGTCGCGGACCAGGCCGTGCAAGTAGACATCCTTGAACGGAATCTCATCCACCACAGCAAGCTGCATCATCATCATGCGCGCAACCCAGAAGAACAGGATGTCCTGACCAGTCACGAGAACGGATGTGGGGAAATAGCGTTTCAGTTCGGCTGTTTCCTCAGGCCAGCCCAAAGTGCCGATGGGCCAGAGGCCGGAGGAGAACCACGTGTCGAGGACATCGGGGTCGCGCCAGATGGGGAAGGCCAACTGCGTGGGGTCTTGCGAAACCGCATACTCGGCCAGCGACTGGGCCAGCATCTCCGCCGCAGAATGACGGTCTTCCACTTCTACAACTTTGGCATGGTTCAGCGGTGCGGGTAGGCCTGCGATCACGTCGTCGAACTGTGTGGAAACACCGGCGAAATCAGCCGCGCAGTGAATCTTTTCCTCGCCCTTCAGCAACGTCTGCGCAGAGAGCAGGCGCATGGTTTCAACCACGTCCAACGCGCCGTCGCCCTCGTCGTCGGAAAAGCCATGCGCGCCGAGGTCAAAACCATACCAAACAGGGATTTGGTGCCCCCACCAAAGCTGACGGGAAATCGTCCATGGCTCGATGTTCTCAAGCCAATGATAATATGTTTTTTCCCCGCTTTCGGGCAGGATTTTAACGGTGCCGTTTTTCACCGCATCCAACGCGGGGCCAACAATCTGATCGGTGTCAACAAACCATTGATCTGTCAGCATCGGCTCGATCACCACTTTGGACCGATCGCCAAACGGCTGCATGATGGGTTTGTTCTCGACGTAAGGTACGAGCTCGCCCTCGTCATTCGTAATCATGACGGCGAGGCCTTCTTCGGTGATATCCGCGACAACACGTTTGCGGGCCTCGAAACGGTCCAGGCCGCGGTATTCATCGGGAACAAGGTTGATCACATCAATCTCGGCCTCGGAAAGCTGTGCGCCTTCGATGATCGATTGTGCGACAGTCGCTGCTTCGGCATAGGGTGCGCCGTCGTCGCGCATCCCGCCCTTTGTGTCCATCAGACGGTAGCAGGGGGTATTCCCGCGCTTGGCAACCGCATAGTCATTGAAGTCGTGCGCGCCTGTGATCTTCACCGCGCCCGAGCCGAAATCCGGATCAGGATATTCATCTGTGATGATTGGGATCAAACGGCGGTGCTCTTTTGGTCCAACCGGAATTTCACAGAGTTTTCCAACGATTGGTGCATAGCGTTCATCTGATGGATGAACCGCAACGGCGCCGTCGCCCAGCATGGTTTCCGGCCGCGTCGTCGCGATCGAGATATAGTCGCGTTCTTCTTCAAGAACGACGGTCCCGTCCTCGTCCTTTTCGACATAGGTGTAGGTCTCGCCCCCCGCGAGTGGGTATTTGAAATGCCACATGTGACCCGCGGTTTCGATGTTTTCGACCTCAAGATCGGAGATCGCAGTTTCGAAATGCGGGTCCCAGTTCACCAACCGCTTACCGCGATAGATCAAACCTTTCTCGTACATGTCGACAAAGACCTTGATCACTGCATCGTGGAAGTTGCCTTCCTCACCCTCGGGCGCACTGTCCGCACCAGACATGGTGAACGCTTCACGGGACCAATCGCAGGACGCGCCAAGCCGTTTGAGTTGTCCGATGATTGTGCCGCGCGATTTGATCTTTTGCTCCCAAACGCGGCGTTCAAAGGCCTCACGACCCATCTCAACCCGAGAAGGCTCTTGATTGGCTGCCATCTCGCGTTCGGTGACCATTTGGGTGGCGATACCCGCATGGTCCGTGCCCGGTTGCCACAGCGTGTCGAACCCGCGCATGCGGTGCCACCGGATCAAGATGTCCTGTAGCGTGTTGTTGAACGCGTGACCCATATGCAGGCTACCGGTCACGTTGGGTGGGGGGATCATGATGCAATAGGTCTCTGCCCGGCTGGCATTGGCTCCGGCGGTAAAGCAGCCTGCCTGTTCCCAAGCCGCGTAAAGGCGGCTTTCGGCTTCGGCGGCGTTGAAGGTCTTGTCCATGCTCATTTTGGCGATCCCTTTTGGCTTGGCCGTTCATCTAGCGAAGGTCGCGCACGAGGGAAAGATAGCCAGGTCGATTTCTTGCGCCATTGGGCCTATCCCCATGCGAAATGGCCACGCCCCATTCGATGGGAGCATGGTAAGGAAATGTTAACCAGTATCGCAGATTATCAACTTATGGTAGTGGCGAGGGGACTTCTGCCGCTATAAGTAGAAGTGTCCGGCGCCTTTTGGCCGTAACCACCCCCCCGATTAGGTCGGTACGAACGACGCCGGGCACTTCTAAAGCAGGATGCGCGCGATATTCGTGACCAAGCCACCACTCACACCGCACGTGTCGCCGCAACCCCTGCATTCACCAAGGGGTCACGCTGTCCAGGGCGGATCACATCCGCATTGTAAGGATCGCGCGCAAAAACCTCGCGTACCATAGGCGCGAAGAACTCAAGCGGCAGGTCATCATATTCCGGGTCAAAACTGGCTTGATCCCACCGTTCACAGAACTCGGCGCAATCGTCGAAATAGGGGTGTCCCGTGTGGCGGTCACGCTTGTTTTGATCGAACCCGTCCAGGTGGTGCCCGTAATACAGCATTTGAAAATCGCCATGGGTCTCCACGCACCAGGTGACTTGTTCGCGCACAAACGGTTTGAGGATGGTCGCCGCGTATTCATCGTGATTATAGGGCGCGTAGATATCGCCAATGTCGTGAAGCAGCGCGGCGACGACCCAATCGATATCAGCCCCGTCGCGCCAGGCGCGGCTGGCCGATTGCACCGAATGGCCAAGTCTGGTGATCTGATATCCAGACAGGCCTTCATCCAGCTCGACAAGCGCAGTGAGCAACCGGTCTGCCGTTCCTTTGGTATGTTCGATCTCGTGGGCTGTGAGGAACTCATACTCCTCCTTTGTCCCATCCTTCATCTGCGTAAAGCTGACTTTGTCGATCATGCGTAAAGCCCTTGTGCGTTATCTGTGCCCTTCATCGTGGCCTGCGCTTGCGCGGCCCTGATCTCATCGTAGAGCGCAAGGCTTTCCGGCGCAAAGGGTGCGCGTGGCGGAGCGATGTTGATGAAATTGCCGGTCCGATCCGCGCCACGGACCAGCATGGCGTAATCCTTGTCGGCCACCTCTTGTGCGATCTCCGGCGTGCAATATCGCACGACGGCCGCAATACGGCGGTCATCACTCACGTTGGGTCCAGAGCCGTGGATGGTAAGCCCGTGATGAAGCGAGATCTGACCCGGCATCAATTCGATCGGGATCCTTTGATCCGACGGAACATCGACTTTCACTTCCTGACCGCGAGACAACAGATTGTTTTCGTCAAAGGTATCTTCATGCGGAAGGATCGCGTTCTTGTGTGAGCCTGCAACGAATTCCATGCAACCGGATGACACTGTGGCCGGCGAGAGGGACAGCCACATCGTCACAAGCCCGTCAATTGCGCCCAAGCCCCAATAGGTCAGGTCCTGATGCATCGACACGACGTGTGTTGTGTGCGCTTCTTTGATGAAAAACTCCACACCATAAACCAGGATATCCGGACCTAAGATCCCTTCGACCACATCCAGGATCCTGGGATCAGAGCCGATCTTTGCCGCCAACGGCATCACGCAATGCGCGTTCACGCGCTTGTACGTGTTCAGAGGCAGCGGCAAACCATTGTCGAGCCATTCGGCTTCCAAATCCTCAAGTTCTGCGCGCAGTGCCAGCGCATCTTCAGTTGGCAACGCCTGCATCGGGAACAAGAAGCCGTCCTGCCAGTATTGGGCTTTCGAACTCTCTGAAAGTCGACCGGAGTTAAGTGTGACTGGTTGCGCCATGCATAATCCTCCCAACATGAACACCAAGACCTTATGCGAGACCAAGCGTGGTTCAGAACGGTTTGTCTTGCCGCTGAGCATAAGTTCAGCTTAGCCTTGGCTCATGTCGTCTCGTGTACCATCCTTGAACTGGCTGCGTGTCTTCGAGGCCGCCGCGCGCACGGAAAGCTTTGCCCGCGCTGGGCGGGTGTTGAACATGTCCGCCGCCGCAGTGAGCCAGCAAATCAAAGCGCTGGAAACGCATCTGGGCAAGGAGTTGTTTGTACGGCATGCCCATTCGGTCGCCTTGACAGACGTGGGCCGCGCCTATCTTCCGGGGGTCCAGCAATCGCTGCAGCTGTTAGAAGCCTCAACCGAAGGTTTGTTTGGAACGCGTGCGGAGCAGCCTCTTTACGTCCAATCCATTTTGCTCTTTGCGCATGGAGTGCTTGCGCCGCGCATTCCCGGTTTTGCTAACGCTTATCCTGATATCCGCCTCATCCTGTCGACGGGCAATATTCCGGCAGACTTCGCCAACCGGTTCAGTGATCTGCAGATCGTGTTTGGTGCGGCGTCCGCCTATGGCGCAGATCATGACCCGCTGATGGGCGAGGTTCTTTTTCCCGTGGCCACGCCAGACCTCGCAGCAGAGATAGCTGCGCCGGATGATTTGTTGGCCCATCCGCTCATCGAGGTCGCGACGCATCGCGCAGGCTGGCCTCATGTTCTGGAAACGTTGCGTTTGCCGACCCATCGCGCGCGGCTGAGTTTTGCGGACAGCACGGTTATGGCGGCCAGCCTTGCCGCTCATGGCGGGGGGATTGCCTTGGCGCGTGCGCCAGCAAGTGATGTTGTGATCGCACAGGCCGGTCTGGTTCCATGTTTGCCCGAGATCCAGATCGAAGGGCGGGAAGGCTATCATCTGGTGTATCCTGATCGCGGCGCCCTCCGGCCGGCCGCGCGGCGGTTTCGCGAATGGCTCCTCGACATGGTTTGATCGCTGGACATTGCCCACATCAAAGCTAGTGTCGCGCACTAGCAGAATGTACGAGGTGAGCGATGGACAAATTCGGTAAAAGTCAGCCTGTCAAACGTGTCGAAGACCTGCGGTTTTTGACCGGGCAGGGCCGTTATGTGGATGACACAGCGCCTGACGGGGCGCTCTATGCGTATTTCTTCCGCTCTCCCGTGGCGCATGGTGACATCACTGAGCTCGACCTCGAAGACGCGCGCGCCGCTGATGGTGTGCATTTGGTTGTGACCAGTTCCGACATGGAGGCTGCAGGCGTAGACATCGCGATGGCCGCCGCTGTGACCAAGAACCGTGACGGCAGTTCTGGCGCGGCTCCGATGCGTCCGGTTCTTGCCAAGGATCGGGTCCGCTATGTCGGTGAGGCCGTGGTAATGATCGTGGCAGAGACAATGGCGCAAGCACGTGACGCGGCCGAGATGATCATGTTTGATACCAATGACTTGCCTGCCAAACTGGATGTATTTTCCGGGGGTGAGATGCTGCACGTAGAGGCGCCTGAAAACCGCGCCTTTGACTGGGGCATGGGGGAAGAGGCCGCAACCGAAGCGGCGTTCAAATCCGCGGCGCGCACCGTGTCGCTAGAGATCGACGACAACCGCATCATCGTCAACGCAATGGAGCCCCGAGGGTGCTGGGCGGCGGTCGAAGACGGTCGGCTGCACGTATCTTATGGCGGGCAAGGTGTCTGGGGCATGAAGGACCGTCTTGCCACAGTGTTTGGCATGGAGCCTGAGGACGTGCGTGTGACGACGCAGGATGTTGGTGGCGGTTTTGGCATGAAAGCGTTTCCATACCCTGAGTATTTCTGCGTTGCGCATGCCGCCCGTCAATTGGGAAAACCCGTCCGGTGGATGTCGGATCGGACTGAGGCCATGCTGAGCGACAATGGCGGACGTGACTTGGTTTCCGTGGCTGAGTTGGCCTTTGATGATACCAACAAAATCACAGCTTACAGGGTGAAAACACGCTGTAACCTTGGGGCGTATAACTCTGCATTTGCTCAGAATATTCAAACTCAGCTTTTCAGCCGTGTTTTGATGGGTGTCTATGATGTGCAAACGACGTGGCTGCATGTCGAGGGTTTTTTCACCAACACCGCGCCGGTTGATGCCTATCGTGGGGCCGGGCGTCCGGAAGCGATTTACGTGCTGGAACGGGTGATGGATCGCGCCGCGCGCGAACTAGGTGTGGATCCCTGGGACCTGCGCCGCCGAAACTTCATTAAGCCGGATCAATTCCCATACAAGACGGCCACCGGTGAAACGTACGACGTCGGGGATTTTGACAAGGTGCTAGGTCGTGCCGCGATGGAAGCTGACCAGGCCGGATACGCGGCACGGGTTGCAGCGGATGCCGAGCGCGGTCTGATCCGTGGTCAAGGTCTGTGCTATTACATCGAAAGTATTCTCGGCGATCCATCGGAGACGGCGAAAGTTGAGTTTAACGCGGACGGCACGGCATCAATCTATGTCGGAACGCAATCGAACGGGCAGGGGCATGAGACGGTCTACGCGCAGTTCTTGTCGGATCAAACGGGTATTCCCGCACATCTGATCACAGTTGTGCAGGGGGACAGTGACCGCATCAAACAGGGCGGTGGGACTGGTGGCTCCCGCTCGGTCACCGTTCAAAACAACGCAACGCTGGCCACTGTGGCTAAGATGATCGAGGCCTTTACACCCTATCTCGCCGAGAAGATGGGCGTCGATGAAGGCGACGTTCATTTCGATGACGAAACCTTCCGGGCTCCGGGGTCGAACCTGACACCGACCTTTCTGGAAGCAGCGGAAATGGCCCGCGCGGATGGTCGCACGGACCTTTTGAGCCATGAGCAACGTGTTGCGCTGGAAGCACGCAGCTTCCCCAACGGCGCGCATGTTACAGAGGTTGTGATTGATCCCGATACCGGTGTCGTCACGATCGACCGTTACACTGTCGTGGATGATTTTGGTAACCTTATCAATCCCTTGCTGGCGGAAGGGCAAGTGCACGGAGGCGTTGTGCAAGGCATCGGTCAAGCGGTGACAGAGCATGTTGTCTATGACGAAGACGGCCAACTGCTCACAGCAACGTTTATGGATTACGCCTTGCCGCGTGCCGATGACGTCCCCATGATTGAGTTTACCTCGGAGCCAGTACCGTCCACGGCGAACATCATGGGCATGAAAGGCTGCGGTGAGGCCGGCACGGTCGGCGCTCTGGCAGCGGTGGCCAACGCGGTTCAGGACGCGCTCTGGGATCGGGGTATCCGGCAGGTGGACATGCCGTTCACCCCGCTGAAGGTTTGGGAATTGCTACAGGATGATGCGATCGCGGCTGAGTGAACGGATTTTTGGATGGTTAGG
>CAYODE010000008.1:0-49623 GCA_964402685.1 uncultured Aestuariivita sp.
ATCGATCCTGGACTATGTGTTCCGGGAACTGGCGGTGTCCTATCTGGACCGGACCGATCTGGCGCATGTGAAACCCGAGGGAGCCACATTCGATGATCTGGGTCGCGGGGCGGAAGAAGGCGTCGCCAACATCTCTGAACTCAGCGACACGGCGGCAACCAAGTCCTTGGAAGTGCTGAAACAAATCAGCTCAACTGGTTATCTGCGCAAACGGTTGCCTCAGGATCTTGTTGTCCTGAAAGGCGGCATGGCTGAAAAGGCGGAGCTCATCAGCGATGCGTCGGCCGCGCTGGAGACATTGGTGCCCGAAGCGGCGGCTGCAAACGGGGCTGATCTTGTCACCTCGACGCTGCTCGACGCACGCACCAAAGCCAAGATGCAGGGTTACGAGGGCGAAGCCTGCGGCGAATGCGGAAACTACACGCTGGTGCGCAACGGCACCTGCATGAAATGCAACACCTGCGGCGCGACGAGCGGGTGTAGCTGAGGAAATTGAGGGTTGGAGAGAGATGGTGCAACACCTCTCTCCAGCTCGCCCCCCGCTTAAACAGCGTGGGCGTGGGGCAAAGCAGAGGCCGGATTCGGCCACGCAGAAAGGAGTAAACGAGGTCGGGAACTGCGATCAATAACGCGCTGCCGTTCCTACGAAGATACATGGCGATACAGCGAACATACATGACTTATCAACATGATCTTTGTGGAAAAGTGGAGGGCTTCAAGATGGCTCGACGCAAGAACTCGGAAGTTACTAGCGCTAAGGCTGCATCTGCTGCATCCAAAGTGCTGCGAAATCCGAAGTCTTCTAAGGCTGCCAAAACGGCAGCAGCGTCGGCGCTCACGCAGCGTCCGAACCGAAAGAAGTGAGAGCTTCTAAAACAGAGATCGCATCCCCTGGGGGGTGCGTAGGGGCCAAAGGATCTTTTGATCCGGCCCCGACGAAACCAACCGGTTTCACTCATGACTGAGTGCAATCGACGCATAAGCGGGAAACCCAAGACGTCTCGCTGGATAGGGTGGGGGCGGACCATTGTCCTTACCCACCTTCACACGGGGCGGGTGCGCTCGCCCCTGACGACGCTCAGGCCGCAGGCAAAAAACACCGGGCGGTAAACTATTGAGCCTGAGTGGCGAAACTCAAAGGGGGTCCTCGGCCCCCTTTTTCTTTCCTCGAAATTGCGAACGCCGCCCCTTTGACGGGTTTACGTACCGCAGAATGTGGCGGGTACGACCTCGTCAGGAGTTGGCGCGCGCGTCAGATCGGCGTGCTCAGGCTGATCGGTAAAGGGGCGCGACAGGACTGTGTTCAATCGTTCAAAAGGTGCGTAGTCACCCGCAACGGCAGCCTCGATCATTTCTTCGACCCGGTGATTGCGCGGAATGAACGCCGGATTTGTCGTTAGCATCGTCCCGGCAGGGTCTTTTTCGCGCGCGCTACGGGCGCGCCAGTCCTCAGCCCAGCTATCAAAGGCAGAGCGGTCGGTGAACTGATCGCGGGCTGTATCAGAGGTCAGCGCGCGGAATGTATTGGTGAAATCCGCCTGATTTTCAGCCATGCGTTCCAAGAGCGAGGTCACGAGGGTCAAATCTGCGTCGTCACCGTCAACAATTCCGATTTTACGCAGAAAAATCTCGTTCCAATGCTGTCGGATCAGCTCGGGCATGGCTTGGACGATGGCAGTGGCCTCTTCCACAGCGGCGTCTTTGTCTTCCATCTGTTGGATCAAGGCCGTGGCAAGCTGCGCGATATTCCACACCACGATATCGGGTTGATTCGCATAGGCGTAGCGGCCGAACTGATCAATCGACGAGAAGACGGTGTTCGGATGATACGCATCCATGAACGCGCAAGGTCCATAATCGATCGTCTCACCCGAAATCGCGCAGTTGTCGGTGTTCATCACGCCGTGGATGAACCCGATGGACATCCATTTTGCGATCAACAACGCCTGCGCATCGCGCACGGCAGACAAAAGGCCCATGGGCCCATCCGCGCCCGGATAATGGCGGTTGATTGCGTAGCGCGTCAGGGTTTCGAGGTTCTGGATCTCTCCGCGCGCGGCGAAAATCTGAAACGTTCCCACTCGTAGGTGGCTGGCGGCAACACGCGTGAGCACAGCGCCGGGCAGGGGGCCTTGCTCCCGATAAACCGGTTCACCGGTCTCAACCGCGGCCAGCGCGCGGGTGGTAGGCACACCAAGTGCGTGCATCGCCTCACTGACCACATATTCGCGTAGGACCGGGCCCAACCAAGCACGGCCGTCTCCCATGCGGGAATAGGGCGTGGGTCCAGACCCCTTCAACTGGATGTCGCGACGCAGACCGTCTGTGCCCAGAACCTCCCCCAAAAGAATCGCACGGCCATCCCCCAGCTGCGGATTCCAGTTGCCGAACTGATGACCTGCGTAGAGTTGTGCCAACGGTGCCGCGCCGTCGGGCACGGTGTTTCCAGCAAATGTGGCAGCAAGATCCGGGAGGTCGTTCTTGGTGATCCCCAGAACAGCAGAGAGGTCATCATTGAACGCCAAGAGGCGCGGTGCCTCGACCGGTGTCGGGTCGAGGCGGGTGTAGAACGCTGCAGGCAGGGCTGCATAGCTGTTGTCGAAATGTATCGTCATGACCGTCAGATAGGGCAGCCTCAGGTCAGGATAAAGGGCGCGACATCAACACGTAACGATCTTTCGCGCGAAACCCAGTCTTTTCATATAAGCGGCGGCCAGCTTCGTTGTCCCGATCCACTTCCAAATGGAGCGCCTGCACTCCGGCGCCCGCCAGCGCGCGGCTGAGCGACAAAAGAACCTCGGTCCCGATACCGCGTCCACGCACGCCCGGCCGAACAAAGAGTTCATCAATCATGGCGTCCAAACCGCCAAATTCCAGGGACCAGGTGAAGGTCACTACGAGATAACCAATCGGAGCACGTTTTGGGCCAATCAGATAAGCTGCACCATGTGGGCTGCCTTCCAGTAGTGGACGAAGCGCGGTTTCACGCACGCCATCCGTCTGCTCGATCCCTTCCTCGGCGTGAAAGGCAGCGACCAAGCGGAGGAGTTGATCGATGTCCTCAACCCCGGCCAGATGCAGAGCTGCACTCATAACCGGGAGAGCCTGTTTGTCAGCAAATCAAAGAACCCGTCCGCATTCACATCGCCCATGAACATTGCGTTAGGCGTGCGGCCAGACACACGCCACCAGTCAGCCACCGTCATGCCCAGCGTGAGTTCAGAGGTTGTTTCAATCTCTACGTTGATGTGACGCCCGGAAAAAAGATCCGGTTGGATGAGATAGGCAGGCACGCACGGGTCATGCAGAGGTGCACCTTCCGACCCGTATTTCTCTCTGTCGAACCGCTCAAAAAAGTCTGTCCATTCCGCCACCATGCGACCGACTTCGGTCCCCATGGATCGGAACGCCTCGACGCGCGGTGCGGTCACAAGCGCTTTGTGTGTCACATCGAGCGGTAGAACGGTGATGTCTATGCCAGATTTAAACACGATATCAGCGGCTTCAGGGTCGACATAGATGTTGAATTCGGCGGCCGGTGTGATGTTTCCCACCTCGAAGTATGCACCGCCCATCAACACGATTTCTTGCACGCGATCACTGATATCAGGCGCGCGTTGCAGGGCTGTGGCAATGTTGGTCAGTGGGCCAAGGGGGCAAAGTGTGACGGTGCTTGCCGGCGCGTTACGCAAGGTGTCTATGATGAAGTCGACGCCGTGCTGATCTTGCAGCGCCATGGTCGGATCGGGCAATTGCGGACCATCAAGGCCCGTTTTTCCGTGCACGTGCTCTGCGGTCACAAGCTTTCGGTTGAGCGGCGCATCGCACCCCGCAAACACGGGGATGTCTGTACGTCCTGCCAGCTCGCACACGATACGGGCGTTGCGCTGGGTAAGGGGCAGCGGCACATTCCCGGCTACAGCAGTAATGCCCAAAACCTCAATCTCGTCCGGGCTGGCCAATGCCAAAAGGATTGCCACGGCGTCGTCCTGGCCGGGATCGGTATCGATGATGATCTGTCTTGGGGGCATGGCACCTCAGCCTGTGTTTGCGCCTTAGTTGTCTTTGAGACTGTTCATATGTCGTCTGCAGACACCAGCACAATCCGTCGTGTGACGTGGTGGCGGAATTCGGCACCTTTAGAAGCTCCGGGAAGAACGATCCACGTTTATAGCTTGGCGCGCTCTGCTATCTTTGCCTCATCCCACAGCGCATCCATTTCCTCGAGTGAGCTGTCTTCGGGGCGTGTGCCGCGGTCTTTCAACGCGGTTTCAACATAGCTAAACCGCCTAGTGAACTTCGCGTTGGTGCGCCGCAACGCGGCTTCGGGATCCACGCCCAAATGACGGCCCAGATTCGTGATGACAAACAACAAGTCGCCAAACTCGTCTTCGATCTGATCAGCGGACAGGCTTTCGCGGGCTTCGACCAGTTCGGCAGCCTCTTCGGTGATTTTGGCCAGAACATCTCCGGCATCTGGCCAGTCAAAGCCCACGCGGGCGGCGCGCTTTTGTAGTTTGTAGGCGCGCAGCAAAGCAGGCAAACCGATCGCAACGCCGTCCAAAGCGCCCGTTTGCGCTTTTTCAGCACGCTCTGCCGCTTTGATGGCCTCCCAATCGCGGGTTTGCTGTTCGGCTGATTTATCGCGGGACTGATCACCAAAGACATGTGGATGCCGGTCGATCATTTTGTCCGACATGGTGTTTGCCACGTCGTCAAAGGAAAATAACCCCTTTTCCATGGCCATTTGCGCGTGAAAAACCGATTGAAACAACAGATCGCCCAATTCACCTTTCAACTCGTCCCAGGCTTCGCGTTCGATCGCGTCGGCGACTTCGTAGGCCTCTTCGATCGTGTAAGGCGCGATGGTTGCGAAGTCCTGTTCGATATCCCATGGGCACCCCGTTTCCGGATCGCGCAACCGGCGCATGATTTCCAAAAGGCGATAGATGCCGGCGGACGGGTCGTGGATCAGGGGTGTTTCGGTCATAACCCCGGCCTAGCAAGGCATATCAAAGGGGGCAAGCACGCATCTTTTGGTCTTGCGCCCGTGACCGGGGCGTGAAGACTAATGTGCATGTAAAACAGGAGAAACGCTTTGCCCGTCATCAATTCGATTGCCGCCAATGCGGACCAGATCGCCGAGTGGCGGCAGCATTTACACTCGATTCCAGAATTGGCGTTGGATTGCCCCAAGACGGCGGCGTTCGTCGCAGCGCGTCTACGGGAGATCGGAGTGGATGAACTGCACGAAGGCATTGCGCAAACCGGGATCGTCGCGATCATCAACGGGCAGGGCGAGGGCCCGACCATTGGATTGCGCGCGGATATGGATGCCCTGCCGATCACCGAGGAAACTGGGGTCCCTTATGCCTCTACCCATCCAGGCAAAATGCACGCGTGCGGCCATGACGGGCACACTGCAATGCTCTTGGGTGCGGCGAAGTACTTGGCCGAAACACGCAAGTTCTCGGGCCGGGTCGCGTTGATTTTCCAACCGGGAGAAGAGGCCGGCGGTGGCGGAGAAGTCATGGTGCAGGAGGGGATCATGGATCGTTTTCGGATCGGCCAAGTCTATGCGATCCACAATGCACCAAATCTGGATCTTGGAACCTTTCACACCAATCCCGGACCCATTATGGCGGCAGCCGACACATTCCATATCCATCTGTCGGGAAAAGGCGGTCATGCCGCACGGCCGCATGATTGCATAGATCCGGTGCCAGCCGCTTGTGCCATGGTCCAGGCGTTTCAAACGATCGTTAGCCGCAATCTGAAACCGGCGGAACGTTTGGTGATCTCGGTGACGCAGATCCATACGGGCACCACGGACAATGTCATCCCGGAAACAGCCTATATCAACGGCACCGTGCGGACCTTTGACAAAGAGGTGCAGGCCATGGTCGTGAAACGGATGGAAGAGATTATCCAGGGGCAGGCCAGTGCTTATGGGATAGAAGCGCATATGGAGTTTGAATACGGTTATCCCCCGACCATCAACACCCCGGCGGAGGCCGCCTTTGCGATGGAAGCTGCGGCTGATGTTGTCGGAGCCGAGCAGGTGGATGGTGACAAAGAACCTGTCATGGGCGCCGAGGATTTCTCCTACATGCTCGAGGAGCGGCCCGGTGCCTATCTGATGCTGGGGCAAGGAGAGGGAACCGGGGTGCACCACCCGGAATACAACTTCAACGACGAGATCGCGCCTATGGGAGCTTCGTTTTTTGCTCGTTTGGTGGAGCGGGCTCAGCCGCTGTCCTGATCTGGGTTGGCAATCGTCAGAAGAGAGGTCCCCCATGGCTTTGGAAGACGCAAAGAAACAGGTCGATCAGGCCTTTACCCGTGAAGATCTGAAAGGTCCAAGTTTTGAGAACACTTTTGGCGGGGCCACATCTTTCCTGCGTCGGCGTTATACCAAGGATTTGACCGGCGTAGATATCGCCGTAACTGGCGTTCCTTTCGATCAGGCGGTCACAAATCGCCCAGGCACGCGGCTGGGCCCGCGTGCGATCCGGGAGGCGTCGGCTTTACAGCCATATGACCCGCCTTTTGGCTGGCCTTATGATGTGCTCAGCACTTGCGCCATCGTGGATTACGGGGATCTGGCCTTTGATTATGCGAATGTGCCTGCATTTCCCGCGACGCTAACCCAGCATATTCGCGACATTCTGGACGCCGATGTCGCCAGTCTGACCTTAGGTGGCGATCATTACATTTCTTTCCCAATATTAAAGGCTTACGCAGAGAAGTTTGGGTCAATGAGCCTGGTGCAATTCGACGCGCATTCTGATACATGGCCCGATGATGACATGGACCGGGTCGATCACGGGACGATGTTCTACAAGGCTGTCAAAACCGGGATCGTGGATCCGGAAAGGTCCGTTCAGATCGGTATTCGCACCACCAACGAGGACAATTTGGGCGTACCTACATTGACTGCACGGTGGGTGCATGAAAATGGCCCGGCAGCTGCTGTGATGCGGATCAAGGAAATTGTTGGCGACGCGCCTGTGTATCTGAGCTTTGATATCGACGGGCTTGACCCGGCCTTTGCGCCCGGTACAGGCACGCCCGTGTGGGGCGGCCTGCATTCCTGGCAGGCGGCAGCGATCCTGCGCGATCTGGCTGGCATCAATATCAAAGGAGGCGATGTTGTTGAGGTATCGCCGCCGTTTGACACGACGGGGGCGACGGCGATTGCCGGGGCGCATGTCGCGACTGAGATCCTGTGTCTATTAGGGTGGGACAAGCAATGACAAATCAGCCTGTCAGTGGAAATGATCTTGCGCGGTTCTCGGGCCCGGGCACGTTTATGCGATTGCCGCAGGCGACCAATCTCGATGGGCTTGATGTCGCGGTGGTGGGTGTGCCGATGGATATAGGCACATCGTGGCGTTCGGGAACTCGGTTTGGCCCAAAGCAAATCCGCGCGGAATCTGCGATGATCCGGCCGTATAATATTCAAACTGGTGCTGCGCCGTTCGACAGCCTGAACATCGCGGATGTCGGGGATCTCGCGATCAATACATTCTCTCTTTCGGATAGTTTGCGTATAATTCAAAACAGTTACAGAGATATATTGAAGTCACCTGTCATCCCGGTCGGGTTGGGCGGTGATCACTCAATCACGCTCCCGATCCTACGTGCAATTGCGCAAAAGCATGGTCCGGTTGCATTGGTTCATGTGGACGCGCATGCGGACGTGAACGACGAAATGTTTGGCGAGCGCGAAACGCATGGTACGGTGTTTCGGCGGGCCTATGAAGAGGACCTGATCGACCCGAACCACGTCTATCAAATCGGGTTGAGAGGAACCGGATACACTGCCGAAGATTTTACGCAGGCTCAGGAATGGGGATTTCAGATGTGGCTGGCCCCTGATCTTTGGCACAAGTCACTCGCTAATCTGGGTGCGGAAATACGTCGCGATATCGGCGATAGGCCGACCTATGTGACCTATGATATCGATAGTCTGGATCCGGCTTTTGCGCCGGGCACCGGAACGCCTGAGATCGGCGGATTGACCACCGCACAAGCGATGGAATTGATCCGCGGCCTGAGAGGGCTGAACATTGTCGGTTGCGATATGGTCGAAGTATCACCGCCTTATGACCCGTCCGGAAATACAGGGCTGGTTGCGGCAAACCTTTTGTTCGAGCTTCTTTGCGTGCTGCCCGGGACGACGTACAGATAACACAGGCGCGCCCAGGCCATGCAGCGGGGCACGGGCAACAACATGGGACGGTTAATGACAGCACTTTGGGTTTTGGTTGCCCTTCTTTTTGTGGGCTTGGGCTATATCCGGCTGGCACCCAGCGATCCCGCACGTTGGCATAAAGCGCCGCAAATCACGGATGACGCGGATCTCACCCACGGGGTGAAACGGCTTGTTTCTGCGGGGCCAGAGGGGCTGGGACAGTTGGACGCTATCATTCGCGAAAGCCCCCGAACGCGAGTGCTGGCCGGATCGGTCGAAGAGGGCATGGTTACGTATGTCACCCGAACGGCCGTGATCGGCTTTCCCGATTACACAACTGTTCACGCCGCGGGCGACCAAATCCAAGTTTACGGACGTCTGCGATTTGGTCGTTCAGATCTGGGGGTAAACCGAAACCGTGTTGATGGCTGGCTTGAGACGTTGAAGCAGGTCAGTACCGGGAGTTAGCTCTGAACTCAGGCATCCCTCTGATACTTCGCGCCACATGGGCGAGTTCAATGACATCTGACACTGGGCCATGAACATACGTCCATCGACCTGGAGGCACACCATCTCACCAAGTTCGACCCGGGCTCCGGATCTGTCGGTGCAATAGCAGTCCACCGTTTTCCCTCCAGGACCAACAACATCGGCCAGGCTGGGTGTAGCAGTCAGGGCTAAGGCGGTTAATGCGATAAGAGACAGTTTCATACAACACCCTTAGCATAGCTCGCGCCCTTGACCAAACCCCCTGAAATGCGCAGATGAAGACATGATCTCTGAAGACCGCCTTTTGCAAATTGTCCAACGTTTCCAGTTCCTGGAGGCCAAAATGGCCGACGGTGCAGATGCGTCCGACATTGCTGCTTTAGCTCGTGAATACTCAGACCTGAAACCGGTCGTGGAACAGATCGAAACCTGGCAGCAGATTCGCAGTGATATTGCTGATGCGCAGGACATGCTGAACGACCCGGATATGAAGGAACTGGCCGAAGAGGAATTGCCCAGTTTGAAGGCGCGCTTGCCGGATGTGGAACATGCCCTTCAACTATCGTTGTTGCCAAAGGATGCGGCTGACGGCAAGCCAGCCATCTTGGAAATCCGGCCCGGCACAGGCGGCGACGAAGCCGCCCTTTTTGCCGGTGATCTGCTACGTATGTATAATCGTTATGCGGAAAGCAGGGGTTGGCGTTTTGAGGTTATTGAGGAGCAGGCCACTGAACTGGGCGGGATCAAGGAAGTGATCGCGCAGATTAAAGGGGACAATGTGTTTGCGCGGATGAAATACGAGTCAGGTGTGCATCGCGTGCAACGCGTTCCCACAACTGAAAGCGGCGGACGCATTCACACCTCGGCTGCAACGGTTGCCGTTTTGCCCGAAGCTGAAGGCGTGGATATCGACATTAACCCAAACGATCTGCGCATCGACACCATGAGATCCAGCGGGGCCGGGGGACAACATGTGAACACAACCGATTCGGCGGTTCGGATCACACATATCCCAACAGGGATCGTGGTCACGTCCTCTCAGAAGTCGCAGCACCGCAACCGCGAGATTGCAATGGATGTTCTGAAGACCCGGCTTTTTGATTTGGAGCGGCAGCGTCAACATGACGAGCGATCGGCTGATCGGGCCGCCCAAGTCGGGTCGGGTGACCGGTCAGAGCGCATTCGCACCTACAACTTTCCCCAAGGACGTATGACTGACCATCGCATTAATCTGACGCTGTATAAACTTGACCAGGTTATGCAGGGGGATCTGGATGAAACAATCGACGCGCTGATTGCAGACAATCAGGCACGCCTTATGGCAGAGATGGACGCATGACGACCGCAGCCGAAGCCATGGTTGCAGCTACCGCGCGGTTGCGTGCGGCTGGCGTGACAGATCCAGCGCGGGACGCACGGGTGCTCTTGGCGCATGCAGCCCGGATCGAAGCGGCGCGGGTTACATTGATCGCGCCTGAGGATTTGGAGCCAGAGATCGAAGAGCGCTATGATCAGCTGATTGCATTGCGGGCAGTGCGCGTCCCCGTCAGCCACTTGCTCGGCGAGCGCGACTTTTATGGGCGGAGATTTAAGATCAGCGCGGAAGTCCTTGATCCTAGACCAGAAACAGAGACGCTGATTGAGGTTGCTTTGGCGCAACCATTTACCCGTGTGTTGGATCTTGGCACTGGATCCGGGGCAATCCTTGTAACTCTCTTGGCCGAAATGCCCTCGGCAACTGGCATTGGCGTCGATCTGAGTGAAGCCGCATGTCTGCAGGCCTCGGCCAATGCGGTGATGCATCGGGTGCAGTCGCGCGCCGACATTTTGCAGTCTGATTGGTTTGGCCGAGTTACGGGGCAGTTTGACCTGATCGTGGCAAACCCTCCTTACATTGCAGCGGATGAAATGTCGGGCCTTTCGCAAGAAGTGCGTGAGCACGAACCGGAAATGGCTTTGACGGATGGGGCTGACGGGCTCAGCGCCTACCGCGCGATCGCGAAAGGGGCGCCGCGCTATTTGGTACCTGGTGGGCGTCTCTTGATGGAAATTGGTCCTACGCAGGCTGATGCGGTTACTGAAATCTTGGCAGATGCCGGTTTCTCGGCCGTTTCCGTGTTGCCCGATCTGGATCGAAGGGACCGGGTCGTTGCGGCACGGATCAGCGAAGATTTGCAGGATTAACTGCAAAAACACGGATTCTCGCGACAATTACGTGAAAAATGCGAATGCCCTCTTGTATGAAAGATCAGGACATGTTTACTCATGGGTGTTCGCCAACGCGCGCATTTGACGCGCGGGCTGAATAACAAACCCGAAAAGTCGTGCAATTGTCGTGGCTGAAGAAAGCGCAAGGAACGCCAGTTAATCGGGTTTCGTTACAGGACAGATAAGGCTTACCAGAGTTAAATGAGATCTTCCAAGTCACGTTCGCGGTCGAAGTCGAACCGCAACCGGCCCTCAGGCGGCAACGTCGTCAACCGCGTGTTTGACAGCTCGGGACCCGAGGGAAAGGTGCGCGGCACGCCGCAACAGATCATTGACAAATACAACCAATTGGCACGGGACGCTCAGTTGTCCGGTGACCGTGTGGCTGCAGAAAACTTCCAACAGCACGCCGAACACTACCTGCGGCTGCTGAGCGATGCGCAACGCGAAATTGACGCGCGTCGCGAAGAGCAGGAGCGGCAAAACCGCGAGCGTCAGGCCGAACGTGACCGTGAACGCGCAGAGCGCCAAGAACGCGAAAGCAATGGTGCGGGACCCCAGGAGGGCGCGCAGCCTGAGATTGATCAGGAGACCAGCGGGCTTGAAGTTGCCGATACCGATGCGGCGGATGATGCATCGGGGTTGGTCGAAACGCCTGAAGCGGCTCCAAAAAAGCGCCGTAAACCGCGCAAAAAACCTGCGAGCGCTGAGCAGCCTTCGGATGAACCGTCTGGTGGACCGGCTGAAGCTGCGGAGTAAGCAGACGTCTTGCGCGGGTTTCTTTAAGTGTTCGCAAGACCTCTGGTTTTTTAACGATCGGCTTCTGACAAGAACCTAACTTTACCGATAAAGGGCAGGTTGCGATTTCGTTGCGCAAAATCAATACCGTAACCCACGACAAATTCATCCGGGATTTCGAAACCGATCCAATCCGCTTTGACGTCAACCTCGCGTCTTGACGGTTTGTCGAGCAATGCAATGGTCTTCATGCGCGCCGGTTTGCGGCTTTTGAGAAGTTTAATCACATGGCTGAGCGTGAAGCCGGTATCGACGATATCTTCGACAACCAATACGTCACGACCTTCAATCGCGCCGCGTAAGTCCTTGAGAATACGCACCTCTCGGCTGGATTCCATGCCATCCCCATAAGATGACGCTTCCAGGAAATCGACCTCGACCGTCAGGTCCAATTCGCGCACCAGATCGGCAATGAAGACGAAACTCCCGCGCAGAAGGCCGACAACGACGAGTTTTTCCGTATCGGCAAAATCGCCTCGGATCTCGTGACACAGCTCTTCGATCCGAGCGGCAATCGCCTTGGCCGAGATCATTTCATCGATGACATATGGCCGCTCTGCCATGGCTTACCCCTTGATTTTGCGGGCCAACCATACGACATGAGCGCCCCAAGTCACGTGAAGAAAGTACGCCTCCCTTATGCCAACGCATTCCGAGACACGTCAGCTGCCTTACACCGCCCAGCAGATGTACGATCTTGTGGCCGATGTCGCGCAATATCCTCAGTTCCTTCCTTGGTGTGCGGCGGCACGAATCCGGCAAATTGTCCCCGAGGGGGAGGCGCGTCGGATGGATGCGGATCTGGTGATATCGTTCAAAGTATTTCGGGAAAAGTTTGGTAGCCGCGTCATGCTTTGGGATGAGGCCAAAAAAATCGATACCGAATATCTGGATGGTCCATTTCGCTATATGAAGTCTACCTGGGCATTTCGCGACGTAGATAGCGGTGGATGCGAAGTTGATTTTTTCGTCGATTTCGAATTCCGCAATGCGGTTTTGCAGGGCATTATCGGCGTGGTTTTCAACGAAGCGATGCAACGGATTGTCCGCGCTTTTGAGCGAAGAGCTGCCGTACTGTATGGGGTGTAGGCCCTTTCAATGAAGCAATCGGATTAGACCAAGCATATGCGTTCGAAGGACACGCATATGTGTCGGCCAACAACTCTGCCCGTTGTATTGTGGGCTCTTGCACTTCACCTGAGGCTGGCGGATCTTCGGCTTTCAATTTTGGTGGGTCATGATGGACGAGAGTATAAAAAAGATCGCCGATTTCGCCATTCGTGCGCAGGACGCATCTGTGCCAGCGGAGGTTCTGGAGGTTGTTAAGCTGTCGCTGTTTGACTGGGCGACCGTGGCATGGGCCGGTCGGGATGAGCCCGTGGCCCGGGTTGTGCGAGCGGTAGAGGCGGAAAACGGCGGATCTGAACAAGCCTCCATCATTGGCGCGAACAACATGTTACCTGCGCGTTCTGCTGCCTTGGTCAATGGTACAGCCGGTCACGCATTAGATTACGATGACACGCATTTCGCCCATATTGGCCACGTCAGCACGGTGATCTTTCCGGCCGCTTTGGCCGCAGCAGAACGCTCTGGATGGTCTGGAGACCAAATGCTCCGCGCAGCGCTCGGCGGAGCAGAGGCATCGATCCGCGTGGGCATGTGGCTTGGTCGGTCTCATTACGAGGCAGGATTCCATCAAACGTCGACGGCAGGAACGTTTGGGGCGGTGCTGGCAGCGGCCGATATCGATCACTTGGACAGCGATGTACTGATCCGCGCATTGGCGTTGGCAGCAAGTCGTGCGTCCGGTTTGAAAGCGCAGTTCGGCACGATGGCGAAACCGTATCATGCCGGCATGGCAGCGGCGGCCGGGATTGACGTCTGGGATCTGGCTTTAAAGGGCATGGAGGCGAACCCACGCGCTTTGCATGGCCCGTTCGGCTTTGGTGCGACCCACGCGGGTCAGGGGGATGTGTCTGCGTTTGAAGATCCGGATTGGCTCTTCCCCTTGATATCCCACAAACTCTATGCGTGTTGTCACGGGACACATGCCGCGATTGAGGCGCTGTCCGAAGTTCAGGACAGCAAGGATATTCAATCGGTCGAGATCGCCGTGCATCCGCGGTGGCTGGACGTGTGCAACATTCCGAAACCCAAGACCCGGCTCGAGGCGAAGTTTTCGCTGACGTTGACCGGGGCGATGGCGCTGAAGTCACTGCCGATGACGACTGACATGGCCTTTGAAGAAAGCGTGATCCTTGATCCTGATGTGGTGGCTCTGAGGGATCGCGTCCATGTTGTCGGTGAGGCCGATCTTACGGATACAGCGGCGCGGGTGCAGGTCACCACCACTGCGGGCGTAAAGAAGGGCGTTCATGATCTGGCTAAACCCGCAAGCTTGGATACCCGCGTGACCAAGGTCCGAGCGAAATCCATGGCGTTGATCGGACAGGGAAAGTCGGATCAGCTTTGGGAGGCTATCTATGCGGTTAATGGGCCGGATATCGCGGCCTTGATGACCGCTTTGCGCGCCTAATCAGATTTCAGGCGTCGTTCAAGGCGTCCAGCAGGAGAGCAAGCGCATGATCACGCGATGCTACACGCACTTCAGCGCGACCCAATGCCCCGAACTCAATCGTTTCTGTTCGGGTCCCATAGCCTTCACGGGCAAGGCCAAAGCAGACCCTGCCTTCCGGTTTGTGTTCTGACCCACCCGGTCCGGCAATCCCGGTAATCGATACGGTCAGTTGTGCATCGGAGTTCTTTAACGCGCCTTCGGCCATTTCCTTCGCGACCTCTTCTGAGACCGCGCCGTGCGCATCTAGGGTCGTCGATTGGACGTCCAACATCGCCATTTTCGCAGCATTCGAATAGGTCACGAACCCCCGATCCACGACGGCCGATGAGCCCGCGATATCTGTCAATGCTGCTGCAACCATTCCGCCGGTACAGCTTTCTGCAGTCGCGATCATGATCCGGTTTTGTATCGCTTTATCAAGAACATCAGCTGGATTCATAATCCAAGTGCCCCGTGATAGAGGCCTGCGAGGATCACAACACCGACGGCCGCAAAGATGCCCGCGAACACATCATCCAGCATGACGCCCAGCGCGTCGCCACGCCGGTCTGCCCAACCAACGGGCCCCCATTTTGTGATGTCGAACAACCGAAAGAGCAAAAAGGCCGCGATCCAGCCGGGCCAGAGTGCTGTGATGTCCAAGCCATGGCGCGTGGCAGGCCATGACAGCGCCCAAAGCGCAATCCATTGACCCGCGACTTCATCGATAACGATTTCTAACGGGTCATGGTCATCTTTGCCAGCCGTATCGACAGCAGTGGCCCACCATCCGATGAAAAAGACCAGAAGCGTCGCCACTGCGAGAAGCGGGAAACCTCCGATGCTGTGCAATCCCCAAGCTGCCGGGAGTGCGGCGAGGGATCCCCACGTGCCCGGGGCGGGCTTTAACAGACCGGCACCGAAGAACGTTGCGATTGTGTGGGCCAGAGCGCTCATTCAGACACCAAAGAGACTGTTGCGAGCGATGCAATACCTTCGCCGCGCCCGGTAAAGCCCAAGCGCTCGGACGTGGTGGCTTTGACAGAGACTTGGGACATGTCCAGGCCCATTAACTCTGCCATTGTTTTACGCATTTCTGCCGCGTGCGGACCAATCTTAGGGAATTCGCAAACCAGCGTGCAGTCGACATTGCTGATGCGAAAACCACGCTCGGCCGCCAATTGCACTGCGTGTTTAAGGAATATTTCGCTAGCGGCCCCTTTCCACTGTGGGTCCGAGGGCGGGAAATGCTGGCCGATATCCCCGTCCGCCAAAGCGCCGTAAATCGCATCCGTAACCGCGTGCATGCCCACATCGGCATCGGAATGGCCCTGTAAGGACCGGTCAAACGGCACTTTGACGCCGCACAGGATGACGTGATCCCCCGGACCGAACCGGTGTACGTCATAGCCATTGCCCAGTCTGATATCCATTGTCCGTCCCAGTATTGCTTCGGCGCGGGCGAAGTCTTCGGCCCGCGTGATCTTTAGATTGTTCTCATCGCCCGGAGTGATTGTTACCGGTATACCAGCAAGAAGTGCGATTTCGACATCATCTGCGGCTTCCGCTTCATGATTTCTATGTGCATCTAAAATCGCAGCTAAATCAAAACCCTGCGGTGTTTGCGCGCGATACAAACCGTCCCGGTTTTGCAAGCCCATGACTTTATCCTGGTCCCCGCGCCACAAAGCATCCACAACCGCAATGGCCGGGGCTGCCGCCGGGGCAGTGTCCAAGGCGGTGATCACCTCATCTATGACGGATTGGCTGACACAGGGCCGCGCCGCATCGTGGATCAAAACCTGGTCAAAGCGGTCTTCGACAGCTTCTAAACCCGACAGGACCGATCCGCGTCGCGTGTCCGCGCCAATAACAATTTCGGCGGTGGTTTCCGCGGGCCAAGGCGCGTCATCAAAGTCATCAGGATGGACGACGAGAACCACATGATCGACGGCGGGATGCCCTTCAAAGGACGCAAGCGTATGCGCGGCAACTGTTTTGCCAGCAAGCGGGCGCCATTGCTTTGGAACGCCGCCTCCGGCGCGGGTGCCACGCCCGGCGGCAACAACGATAGCTACTGTGGTTTTGGGCACGTCCGGTCCGTTAAGAAATTGCGCCTCTTCTTGTAGGTTGCGCGCGGGTTGGGAACAATACCTCCAAGAACGCGCCTAATTTTTAGGCATATGCTGGAATTTGCACCATTTGCGGCGCGCTCTACATTGAGAGGGGACCAGCCCGGCCCTAAACGTGAACAAAGCAAAAGGTTTTCTGCGTGACGATTCACCTCTCAACACTTGATCTTGAGCCGCCAGTCTTCCTGGCGCCACTGGCAGGTATTACCGATCGGCCGACCCGCGATTTGGTGGCGTCGTTCGGTGCGGGGTTGGTTGTCAGCGAAATGGTGGCCAGCCAGGAAATGGTGCAAGCCAAACCCGGGGTCCGCGAGCGGGCTGAGATTGGCGCAGAAGTCGAGGGGACGTCTGTGCAGATTGCCGGCCGTGACGCGTATTGGATGGCGGAAGCCGCCCGGCAGGTCGAAGCGAATGGTGCGCGTATCATCGATATCAACATGGGGTGTCCCGCCAAAAAAGTGACCAACGGGTATTCGGGATCGGCTTTGATGAAGACACCCGACCATGCACTCAGCCTGATCGAAGCTGTGGTCGACGCAGTGAATGTGCCCGTCACATTGAAGACCCGTTTGGGATGGGACGACGACAGCCTGAACGCACCCGACATCGCAACGCGTGCCGAGGCAGCTGGCGTTCAAATGATCACCATTCACGGTCGCACCCGTTGCCAGTTTTACAAAGGTGCGGCGGATTGGGCGGCAATTCGAAAGATTGTCGACGCCGTCAATATCCCGGTGATTGCTAATGGCGACATCACTAACGCGGCGACGGCCAAAACCGCTTTGGACCATTCTGGCGCGGCAGGCGTCATGATTGGACGGGGTGCTCAGGGCCGCCCTTGGGTGTTGGCCGAGGTCGCGCATGCGCTTTTCAGGACCGAGGCGCCTGAGATCCCAGAAGGTACCGTTCTGATCGACATGGTGTGTCGCCACTATGAAGCGATGCTGGGCTTTTATGGCTGGGATTTGGGCGTTCGTGTCGCCCGGAAACATCTTGGATGGTACATGGATGATGCTGGCACGGGGCCAGCATTACGCAAGTCCATTCTTACATCGCGAGACCCGGAAGACGTTTTGCGTCTGCTGCCCGATGCCCTTGCCGGGCAGGGAGAGGTCGCGGCATGAATTCAGACAAATCCATTTGGGCCTCTCTGCCCGTTCCAGCCTTTTTGATCGATGGTGGCGACAGGATTACGGATGTCAATTCTGCGGGAGAAGGCTTCCTAAACGCCTCTGCACGCCAAGTGGAAGGTCAACCGGTCTGGGACCTGATCGCGGTCGACGCCCCAATGGAAGAGGCGTTGCGGCGGGCGCGCGCCAACGGAACACCGCTTTTTGTCAATGATGTGGATGTGGGTACCGGCAACCGCGCCCCTTTGCAGTGCGCATTACAGATCGCACCCCTGGTCAATCATCCCGAGATGATGATCTTGATGATCTCTCCACGTGAACTGGCTGGTCGTATGACGCAAAGCCATTCCGTAAAATCCGCTGCACAATCGGCCATCGGTATGGCCGAAATGCTGGCGCATGAAATCAAGAACCCGCTTGCGGGGATTACAGGTGCAGCGCAGTTGCTCAGCATGAACCTAAGCCCTGAAGACCTTGAACTGACAGACCTAATTGTCACCGAAAGCCGGCGGATCGTGAAGCTATTGGAGCAGGTAGAACAGTTTGGAAACCTGTCCGCGCCGGACTTTAAACCGGTCAATATTCACGACGTCTTGGATCGTGCGCGGCGATCGGCATTGTTGGGCTTTGGTGCGCACATGCGGATTATCGAGGATTACGATCCCTCGTTGCCTCTGGCTTACGGGGATCCGGATCAGTTGCTGCAAGTCGTCCTGAACCTGCTCAAAAACGCATCGGAAGCAGCCGGCGATGTTGGCGGCGACATCCGCATCCACACCTATTTCGAACACTCGTTTCGCCTGCGACGTAGCGATGGTTCCGGTCATTCTTTGCCGTTACAGATCGAAATCATCGACGATGGTCCCGGCCTTCCTGAAGGCATCAAGGATGATATCTTTGATCCGTTCGTGTCTGGCAAAGAAAACGGCACAGGCCTTGGATTGGCGTTGGTCAGCAAGATCATCTCGGATCATGACGGGTGGATTTCTGTCACTTCGGTGCCTGGTCGCACCGTCTTTCGTTTGTCACTGCCGCGCGCACCGCGCGACACAGCTGCTGGATAAGGAGTTACTGGAATGGATGGCACAGTCCTGGTCGCGGACGACGACCGCACGATCCGCACAGTTTTGACCCAAGCGCTCACTCGGGCAGGCTGTAAGGTGCATGCCACGAGCTCGTTGACCACGCTGATGCGCTGGGTGGGAGAAGGGAAGGGAGATGTCGTTATTTCGGACGTGGTCATGCCCGATGGCAACGGTCTGGAGATGCTGCCCAAAATCTCCGAAGACCGACCCGGATTGCCGGTCATTGTCATTTCGGCCCAGAACACGATCATGACAGCGATCCAAGCGGCCGAGGCTGAAGCGTATGACTATCTGCCCAAACCGTTTGATCTGCCAGATCTGATGAAGCGTACGGCGCGAGCTTTGGAACTGAAGCGCCGCGCCCCGTCAGAACCTCAGCCTGTGGCGGACGAACGTCCCGATGAATTGCCGCTTGTGGGGCGTACTCAGATCATGCAGCAGCTCTACCGATTAGTGGCGCGGGTGATGAATACCGACTTGCCGGTTCTGATTTCGGGCGAAAGCGGTACGGGGAAGTCGCTCATCGCGCGCGCAATCCACGATTTTTCGGACCGTCGCACATTGCCCTTTGTCACCATCACCGCTGCGGACATTCGTGAGCTGGAAGGGCCTGCGCGTGTGATGGCGCGGGTAAAAGGCGGCACGCTATTGATCGATGAGATCGCAGATATCGAAGAAGAGCTGCAGGCGCGTATTGTGCGCATGATGGATGCGCCCGGCGATCACGTGCCGCGGTTCATGGCGACCAGCCAGACAGATCTCACCCATGCGATGGAAGCCGGCCAGATCCGACAGGATTTTTATTATCGACTGTCCGGTGCATCGATCCATGTGCCTGCGGTGCGCGAGCGTGTAGACGACATCCCGCTTTTGGCCGAGCATTTCCTGACACGCGCAGAGCGCGACGGCGCGCCAAAACGGCGGTTGAGTGAGGAAGCATCGGAGTTGTTCCGCGCCTACAGCTGGCCCGGCAACGTCAGGCAGCTGGAAAACGCGGTACGACGTCTGGTGCTGACAAGCCGGGCAGAGGAAATCGCCCGAACCGAGGTCGAGGGCGTTCTTGGGTCTCAACCAGAGATGGAGCCGGTTCTGGGTGGGGGTGACACTGAAAAGCTCTCTGCATCCGTTGGTCGCCACCTTAGACGGTATTTTGATTTGCATGGAAACATGCTGCCGCCGCCGGGGCTTTACGCGCGAATCCTTCGCGAAGTTGAGATGCCTCTGATCGAAATTGCACTGGATGCAACGGGCGGAAATCAGGCAAAATGCGCTGAGCTTCTTGGCATAAACCGAAATACTCTCAGGAAAAAAATAACTGACCTGGATATCCAGGTGACACGACGCCGGAAATTGATGTAAATTGGCCACAGAACCGTGGCGGCGCAGCCTCAGCTTGGGGTAGACGACGCGCAAGACCACGACATATGGCGGTCAGTCGCACAGTGCGACACATCAGGATGAGGGCATCGGGTGGCATCCCGGGCACAGAAAAACCACTGGTTGAACCGGCTCAGGCGACTGAGCCGCATGCGCAAGCTGCGAAATACCGGCACGCTGGGTCTGGTGGTGCTTGGTCCGTTGCTGGCGCTGGCCACATTTCTGGTTCTTGGTCCCTTTGACCAGGGGGCGTCTGCTCTCAGCCTTCGTCTGATCCTTCTGGCTGACCTCGTGTATGTCCTTGTTGTTGCCACTTTGGTGCTGGGATCTGTCGCACGGTTGATTGCCGCGCGGCGCGCCAAGTCGGCCGGGTCTAGGTTGCATTTGCGGCTCACCGGTGTTTTTGCGCTCTTGGCCCTGATCCCAACCGTGACGGTTGCGATATTTGCGGTTCTGACCGTGAATGTCGGACTTGAGGGGTGGTTTTCCGACCGGGTTAGCCGCGTGGTCGGAAGCTCGCTGGCCGCGGCGCAAGCCTATGAGCAGGAGCAACGCGAAGATCTTGCCGAAGATGCGCTGGTTTTGGCGCGCTATATCGACAGCAATCGCGCGAACACATTCTTTATGAACGATGGTGAAATCCGCCAGGTTTTAGGCACTGGGCAGTCCCTCATCCAACGAGGGCTACGCGAAGCCTACGTGATCGACGGGACCGGAGATCTCCGTGCGCGGGGTGAACGGTCCTACCTTTTCGATTTCGAACAGCCGCTCGCCAGCGACATCGCGACCGCCAGCGCCGATGGGCTCTTCATTATTGAAGATTGGGACAATAACGAATTCCGAGCGCTGGTCCCGTTGGAAGCGTTTGTAGATCGGTTTCTGTATGTCAGCCGCAACGTGGATGGCGAAATCCTGAACCTGCTGGATGACACGCAGGAAACCGTCAGATTGTACCAGCAGCTTGAGAATGAACGGGGCAGGGTGCTGTTTGAGTTTGGCCTGCTCTATCTGGGCTTTGCGGTTATTCTGATCCTCGCCGCGATCTGGCTGGGCCTTTGGTTCGCAGAGCGCCTGTCGCGGCCTGTCGGTCGACTTGCGGGCGCGGCGCAGCAGGTGGGTGCCGGCAATCTGGACGTGCAGGTGATCGAAGAAGATGGCGATGACGAAATCGCCATGTTGGGTCGGTACTTCAACCAGATGACGCGGCAATTGAAGGGCCAACGCGAAACGTTGTTGGACAATACCCATCAGATCGAACGACGGCGGCGTCTGTTCGATTCCGTGCTGAGTTCGGTCACTTCGGGTGTTGTGGGGTTGGATAGCGATGGTCGGGTGACATTCGTGAACCGTTCCGCCGAACGTTTGTTGGATTGGTCTGGTGGAGAACAGTCTTTGGCCCTCAAAGTCGCTGTGCCAGAGTTCGGGTCCTTGTTCGATAAGCTGAAATCCGGTGACCAGGAGGTGGCGCAAGGGTCGATCCGCGTGACCCGTGGCGGGCATTTGGAAAACCTGCTGGTGCGCATGGCCACGCGAAGGAACGAAGATGGGCGGTTGGAAGGGTACGTGGTCGCCTTTGATGATGTCACGGACCTTGTAAGTGCCCAGCGGATGGCGGCCTGGGGTGATGTCGCGCGACGCATCGCGCATGAGATCAAGAACCCTCTGACACCAATCCAACTGTCAGCAGAGCGGATCAAACGCAAGTTTTCTCCGCGGGTGGGCGATGACAGCGACCGTTTGGAACAAATGACAGATGTGATTGTCCGTCAAACCAATGATTTGCGCCGGATCGTCGATGAATTCTCAAAATTCGCCCGGATGCCCGAACCTGATCGTCAGTCTGAGGATTTGATTCAACTTCTTAGCGATGCGGTGCTGCTGCAACAAACCGGGCAACCGAATTTGATGATCCGGGCCGATTTGCCTGATGGTCCGCTGATGGCGGATATCGACGCCACTATGATCGGACAGGCGCTGACGAACTTGATCAAGAATGCTGGCGAAGCCATTGATAGCTTAAAGGCGAAAGGCGCTCCGGAAGGGCTCAAACCACAAATCCACGTCGCTTTGAGCGTGGAGGGATCACGCGCCAAAATCACAATCGCAGATAACGGTATTGGCCTTCCCGAAGACCGTGCGCGGCTTTTTGAGCCCTATGTAACCACCCGCGACGAAGGGACGGGCCTTGGCTTGCCCATTGTCAAAAAGATCATCGAAGAACATGGCGGCTCTCTCATTCTCGAAGATGCGCCGGTTTTTGACGGTCAAAAACACTTCGGAGCTATGGCCGTGATCAAACTGCCTCTGTCCGAACCCGAACCGGGCGAAGAGCCCTCTCATATTACAACACAAACTTTAAAACTGCAGGCCCAAGATGAGTGATATTCTGATTGTTGATGACGAACGCGATATCCGCGAACTGGTCTCGGATATTTTGGAAGACGAAGGTTACGCCACCCGCTTGGCAGGGACCTCGGACGAGGCGATGAACCAGATCACGTCAGATCCCCCGGGACTCCTGATTTTGGATATCTGGCTAAAAGACAGCAATATGGACGGCATCGACATCCTGAAGGCTGTGAAGCGCGACAATCCGGACATTCCCGTCGTCATTATTTCGGGCCACGGAAACATCGAAATCGCGGTCGCTGCCATCAAACAAGGCGCATACGACTTTATCGAGAAGCCGTTCAACATAGACCAGTTGCTTGTGGTGATCCGGCGGGCCATGGAAACCTCACGTCTACGGCGAGAGAACCTGAGCCTGAAACGCCAAGGCAGTGGTGCTGCGGAGATGGTGGGTCAGTCCAGCGCATTCCGAGCGTTGGTCGGTCAGTTGGACAAGGTGACCAAGTCAAACGGTCGGATCATGCTGACCGGCCCTGCCGGGGCGGGCAAAGAGATCGCTGCGCGATACATTCACGCCAATTCAAACCGCGCCAGCGGGCCATTTGTGACAGTGAACTGCGCGTCTATCGAACCCGAACGGATGGAAGAGGTTCTGTTTGGACGCGAGGGAGCAGACCGCGGTGTCGAACATGGGTTGCTAGAAGAGGCACATGGTGGCGTCGTCTATTTCGACGAGGTTGCCGACATGCCTCTGGGCACGCAATCCAAGATCCTGCGCGTCCTCGTCGATCAGCAATTCCAACGTGTTGGCGGATCGGAGCGGGTGCGTGTGGATTTGCGGGTCATTTCGTCGACCAATCGGGATTTGGAGAACGAGATCATCGCAGGCCGGTTCCGGCAGGAGCTTTATCACCGCTTGAATGTGGTGCCGATTCCGGTCCCATCGCTGGAGGAGCGGCGCGAAGATATTCCGGTCTTGGCAGAACACTTTATTGCGGCGTGTAACGAGACCCAGGGCTTGCCTATTCGTGATATCAGCGAGGAAGCCGCGGCATTGATGCAAACCATGGTTTGGCCAGGCAATGTGCGCCAACTGAAGAACTTGATTGAGCGTGTGCTGATCCTTGGAGATGGCACAGGCCCCATCGAAGCCAAAGAGCTGCCATCAGAGAGCGAGGCAAGCATTGACGATGGTCGTGTGGTTCTGTCTGGCGCTATGGCGTCCTTGCCTCTGCGCGAAGCGCGTGAAGCCTTTGAGCGAGAGTATCTGCTAACCCAGATCAATCGTTTTGGGGGCAATATCAGCCGCACAGCTTCTTTTGTAGGAATGGAACGAAGTGCGCTGCATCGCAAGCTCAAGTCTCTTGGAGTTGTCACATCCAACAAAGCGGGCGCACGGGTTGCACATTTGGAAGACGAAGAAGCGAACGCCTAGTCTTACCCGCGATTGACGATCAGAAACGATCCGTCCGGGTTTTTGATTGCACAGCTGGACGGTGTCAACGCGGGCAAGGTGCGCGTCGCGGCAAGAGGTGCGGCGTCTTCGACGGATTGCGGGCATGCGGGTATTGAAACGGGCTGGTAGCCCTTTTGCGCCATGCATCTGTCCGCCAGTTGTCTCCGCAAAGACGCATTCACATCGACGGTATAGGTTCGACCCGGTGTCCAGTAGCCGCCGCTGTATCTGCAATATCCATACGCGTCACAGATCTGCCGCGGTGGAATATAGTATCCCGGTTCATATCTGGTCTGCGAGGCGACTGGCGCATCTTTCAACGCGGCTACCTGGCAATTAAGCCGATCATCGTCGGCTTTGGCGACGCTGACACCCTCGCGATAATAGATCGACAAGGGTTGGCAGGCGCTTAGCGTCATAACAGCGATAAGAGCAGACAGGATACGCATGTCGATCACTCTGGCCCAACCGAACCCGCCTGACAATTGATTTGACGACGGCGGGGGGGTCTGCCATTCAAAAGGACAACGGATTTCCCAAGCGGGACCAGATAGATGAAGGTCATAATCTGCGGGGCCGGCCAAGTGGGCTGGCAGATCGCACGCCACCTGTCTGGTGAGCTGAACGACGTTACGGTGGTGGACAACAACCCCGAACTTGTGAAGCGGGCCACCGACACACTGGATGTTCAGGGGATCGCAGGCTTTGCCTCTTATCCTGATGTGCTGGATCGTGCTGGCGCGAGAGATGCCGACATGATCATTGCGGCTACTTATTCTGATGAAGTGAACATGGTCACCTGCCAGGTGGCCCATTCGGTGTTTGCGATCAACCGCAAGATTGCGCGGTTGCGCAGTCAATCTTATCTGACGGCGATTTATTCGGACCTCTATCGCCGGGATCACCTGCCGATTGATGTGGTCATCAGCCCTGAGCGCGAAGTTGCGGCCGCAGCGATGCAGCGCCTGTCGGCCCCAGCCGCCTTTGACATTGAGACATTCATGGACGGCAAAGCGCAGTTTCTGGGGATACGCGTCGACGCAGATTGCCCTATCATCAATACGTCACTGCGCCAACTCACTGACCTTTTTTCCACGCTCAGGACAATCGTCGTCGGTGTGCGCCGCGAAGGCACGCTTTTTGCCCCGGAAGCGGATGATCAGCTTTTTGCCGGGGATGACTGTTATCTTTTCACCCATGTGGACGATGTCCCGCGCACCATGGAAATATTTGGCAAAACGCAGAAGAAACGTGAGCGGGTGGTTATCGTTGGTGGTGGAAACGTTGGGCTGACCGTCGCCAAAGAATTGGAAGACAACGCGCAGCGCATCCGAGTGAAAGTCATCGAACGTGAGCGAAAATGCGCGGAACGGGCGGCAGAAACTCTGGAACGGACGATTGTTCTGCATGGCGATGGCCTCGATTCAGCACTGCTAACGGAAGCGGGAATAACCCGCGCAGACGCGATGCTGGCAGTGACAGATGATGATAAAACCAACATGCTCGCGGCAGTGCGGGCCAAGGCTGCAGGCTGTTCAATGGCGGTCGCCTTGATCAATGATCCAACGCTGGTTCCGTTGATGGAGCCCTTAGGGATCGATGCTTATATCAACCCGCGCGCAACCACCGTTAGTTCCATCCTGCGCCACATTCGCCACGGGCGCGTGCGTCAGGTTTATTCCATCGGCGATGCAGAGGCGGAGGTGATCGAGGCTGAGGTGATGTCCACCTCGCCCATGGCGGGTCAACGCCTGCGTGACATAGACTTTCCCGAAGGTGTTTTGGTCGGCGCTGTCATGAAGGGCGAGGAGGTCGTCCGGCCGATTGGTAGCACTCGAATTGAAGAGGGGGACATCGTAGCGATTTTTGCGATGTCAGACGATGTGCCTGAGGTCGAACGGCTGATGCAGGTCTCGATCGATTTTTTCTGACGCATGGCGCAGCGTAAGCAAAAGGTCGGGTTCTGGAGCGGGCAACCGCTTTTCTTACTGCTTATGGCGATATCATCGGTGTCCATGTTCGTCCCGGCGGCGCATGCGTTGATTTTGGATGATCATCCGACGTCGCGCTCTTTTTTCTATGCTGGCACGTTCGGTCTGATTGTGGTGACGCTAGTTGCAATCGTGCTGTCATCCCGGCGGGCTCGACACGGCAGCTTTGGGCAATTGCTGTCGTTATTGGCCGCGTTCATTTGGTTGCCTGTCGTGTTGGCCATTCCGTTTCATGAAGCGTTGGGAACCACTCGGTTTTTGAATGCCTATGTCGATATGGTCGGAGCTTTGACCACCACCGGTCTCGATGTATTCAATGATCCCAGTAGATTAAACGACACACTTCATCTTTGGCGCGCACAGGTTGCGTGGATGGGTGGATTGATGATGTGGATTGCAGCGTCAGCCATTCTGGCCCCGTTGTCGTTAGGGGGATTTGAAGTCACGACCCAGGGACAACCTGGTCGATCAAACCAGGACATCCGCGGTGCCGATGAAGCCAATCCACGTCGGCGCCTGGGCCGCGCGACCCGTGCGTTGCTGCCAATCTATGTCGGCCTGACACTGGTCTTGTGGATCACACTTTTGATTTCAGGCGACAGATCACTTGTCGCCTTGTGCCATGCAATGTCGGTGATGGCGACGAGCGGGATTTCACCTTTGGGCGGGATGGAAGATGCGCAAGCCGGCCTCCCGGGCGAGATGATCATGGCCTTATTCATGTTCTTTGCCTTGTCCCGTTTGGCGTTTTCGAGTGACACCGTCACCAAAGGTAATGCGCGGTTAGACCGGGATCCTGAGTTTCGCATTGGCCTGTTACTGACCTTTGCTGTGCCACTCTTGCTGTTTCTGCGCCATTGGCTCGGTGCTTATGACGTGGATCTGACCGAAAGCGGTGTACGCGCTGTCAGCGCGCTATGGGGTAGTATTTTTACTGTTTTGTCCTTCTTGACCACCACAGGCTTTGTGAGCGCGGATTGGGACCAAACACAGGCGTGGTCGGGGTTGGGCACGCCTGGTCTGATCCTCATGGGATTGGCGTTGATCGGCGGCGGCGTGGCGACCACTGCGGGCGGTGTAAAACTGCTTCGCGTTTATGTGTTGTACCTGAACGGGTTGCGGGAAATGGAGCGTTTGATCCATCCGTCATCTGTTGGCAGTGAGGGGGCAGAGCGTCGACGCATCCATCGCAATGGTGCGTTCATCGCCTGGATTTTCTTCATGCTTTTTGCGCTGAGCCTTGCTGCGATCACTGTGCTTCTGACGCTTTATGGGGTTGGTTTCGAAGATGCGATTCTGTTGAGTGTCGCGACGCTGTCCACGACAGGTCCGTTGGTTGAGGTTGCTTCGGACTCACCGATTTATCTACTTGAGCTAAATGACGGTGCTAAACTGGTGCTTGCTGCCGCTATGGTCTTGGGACGTTTTGAAACTTTGGCCATTATAGCACTGGTTAGTGCGGACACCTGGCGGCGGTAAATTGCACGCCGAAAGTGCAAGTCGGCAACGATTTGTCGATTGGGTCCGTAACGGACTGATTTTTGGGGTGGAATCTCGGAACAGGCCACGACATACTCTCCCAGACGAATGTGCCGATGCGCGGTACATTGCAAGAATAATGGCGAGTGTTTCTAATGGCTTCGGACAGACAGAACCTACAGGACGCGTTCCTGAACCACGTACGTAAGACCAAGGTTCCGGTCACCATCTTTTTGATTAATGGTGTGAAGCTGCAGGGCGTGATCACCTGGTTCGACAATTTCTGCGTGCTTTTGCGCCGCGATGGTCAATCGCAATTGGTGTATAAACACGCGATCTCTACAATCATGCCGGCTCAGCCAATCTCGCTTTACGAGGGCGAAGACGCCTCTTGATGGAGCATGAGCGGAGCCGCACCCGTTCTTGGGTGCTGCATCCCGATATTCGTAGTGACGCAGAGCGCCGAGATCCCGGTCCGGCCTTGGACGAGGGTGTGTCCTTGGCCCGAGCGCTGCCGGACCTTGATGTGATCGGGCAGGGCATTGTGCGTTTAGACCGCGCGCAGGCAGGTTATCTTTTCGGCTCTGGCAAGATCGATGAATTGAAAGACGTGTTCGCCGAGCACGACATCGAGCTTGTGTTAATCGATGGCCCGGTTACGCCCGTACAGCAGCGGAATCTGGAAAAGCGTTGGAAGGTTAAGATCCTCGATCGGACTGGCCTGATTCTCGAGATTTTTTCGGATCGCGCGCGGACCCGTGAAGGTGTCCTTCAGGTCGAGATGGCTGCGCTGAGTTATCAGCGCACACGATTGGTGCGCGCCTGGACTCACCTTGAACGACAAAGGGGTGGTCTGGGCTTCGTGGGCGGGCCCGGTGAGACACAGATCGAAGCGGACCGTCGCGCCATTGACGAACAATTGGTGCGGCTGCGGCGCCAGTTGGAGAAAGTTGTTAAAACGCGTGAACTGCATCGCAAGGCACGCGCCAAGGTACCTTATCCAATCGTCGCGCTAGTGGGCTATACAAACGCGGGAAAATCTACGCTTTTCAATCGGTTGACCGGCGCGGAAGTGATGGCCAAGGATATGCTTTTTGCCACCTTGGACCCAACGATGCGCCGCGTGGAACTGCCAGACGGACCCGAAGTGATCCTGTCCGACACGGTTGGGTTCATCAGCGATTTGCCGACGCAATTGGTCGCCGCGTTTCGTGCAACACTGGAAGAGGTGCTCGCGGCCGATCTGATTTTGCACGTGCGTGACATCAGCCATGATGACACGGCCGCTCAAGCTGAAGATGTCCAGGCGATCCTCGCCGATTTGGGGATCGACGAGAACCGTCCGCAGCTTGAAATCTGGAACAAAATTGACCTCTTGTCTGACGAGGCGCGAGAGGGTGCCTTGGCGCGTGCGCAGCGCGAAGATGGTATATTCGCGATTACGGCCACAGAGGGTGACGGGTTGCCAGAATTGCTGGACGCGATTGCGGTGCACCTTCAGGGCGTCCGAAGCGAGGACCTTGTGCATTTGCCCTTTGCCGAAGGTCGAAAGCGCGCCTGGCTTTTTGAACAGGACATTGTTCAGAACGAGACGCAAGATGAAGACGGATTTCACCTGACAGTCTTTTGGACCGAAAAGCAGAAAGCCCAGTTCGCCACAATTGGATAGGCAGCTGTCGGCCGCGTTCTTCGCCGAAGTTTGCGCGATGCAGGACAGTCGCCATATATGTGGGGACAGATTGATATCAGGACCGGAACGCCAAAGGTGACTGCCATGGAAGATGCCCTTTCATTCGTACCGCATGACACGCGCAGTGCTGATCTGTCGACCTGGATGGTTGAAGCTGGTCTTCAAGGTATACAGATGACCGAACTGCTGGAAACCTATTGTGCCAAGCTGGTTGATCTTGGCGTGCCCCTGTTTCGTATGCATGTCACGATGACGGCGGTCCATCCAAACTACGGGGGCATCGGGTTCAACTGGCGCGCCAATAGAGGGGCGGAACTCAGCGAGTATGCGCACAGCCAAGAAGCGCCCGAAGGATGGCAGCTTAGCCCTTTTCAATACATGCTGAGCGAAAATGAATACGTTTATCGGGAAAGGATCACGACGGATGAGGACAGTCGCTTTCCTTTGTTGAACGAGATGCGGCTAGAAGGGGCCACGGATTACCTTGCCCAGGCCGTTTTGTTCGAGAAGTGGGACCAAGACCGCCCAATCAACAATGAAGATCACGTAGATGGTGCGCTGGTGTCATGGATGGCGCACGGTGGCGACGGTTTTTCGGAAACGGATCTGGCGTTGATCCAGTCGACGTTTCCAACTTTTGCGTTGGCGATCAAGTCATCCTCTCACCGGAAGATGGCCGAAGATCTTTTGGGCGTGTATCTGGGGCCGGATGCGGGCAAGCGTGTGTTGAGCGGAGAGATTGAGCGCGGGTCGACTGACTCTATCGACGCAGTGATCTGCTATTTTGATTTTGAAGGCTTTACCGCGTTATCCCAGCAGTTAGAAGGCGAAGCCCTTATTCATATGCTCAACACCTATTTCGACCCTGTTGTGGGATGTATCGAAGCTGAAGGCGGGAACGTACTGAAGTTCATGGGGGATGGGTTGCTGGCGATCTTTGATCGCGCGCACTTGTCCGACGCCCCTGATCGCGCTGTCAGATCAGTTCGACGGATCGAAGCTGCGATGGCAGCCCTGTCTGCGGAGCGCGCTTCACGAGACGAGCCGGTCTTCCGTTACACCATGGCCCTGCATGTCGGCCGCGTGCTTTATGGAAACATCGGCGCGCCTGAGCGTTTGGATTTTACGGTCATTGGCCCGGATGTGAACCTTGCTGCGCGGATCGGTGGGATGCACAAATCGCTGGGTCAAAACGTTATTCTTTCAGGGACTCTGGCAGAACAAGTGTCTGATGCGTCTTCTGAGCTTGTGTCGCTTGGTCGCTATATGCTCCGTGGGGTAACACGCCCTCAGGAGCTCTTCACAATCTACGACGACGGAACAGGCGCCTAATCGATCCGGTATAGCGAGATAATCACTTGCGCGGCCTTGCGTTGCCCGCGCCCGACAAAGAGCGCTTTATTGACCCATTCATATCGGCGGTCACCGGTTTCCAGACGGGCATGCGTGCGCATATAGTAGGTGTCAGGGTCAACTTGCTTACCTGCGGCAAGGTCAGCAATGACATCGGGTGGCCCGTGGCGATACCCGTAATTCATCACTTCGATCAGGGCGCCATCGTGTGTTTCGATGGCATAGCGTGTGTCGAGCTCGGCGACACCATTCTCCCAGATCGTTTGCCAATCTGCGCCCAGGGAGAGGATACGTCCCTCCAACAACGGTCCCGTCACATGTCCGCCCACGATTGGAATAATCCGCCGCTGACCTGCGCGTCCACGGCCCATCTCCTTGATATCCGCAAGGTCTACATACAGGTCGCAGACATGAACCAGGTCCGGCGCGGGAAGGGACGGTGTCATTGCGCGGGTTCCAACACCGTGACGCCAACGGCCCCCGCCCGGGCCAGATCCACATCCAGGCTCATGGGAATGTACTCTCCGCGCCGCCAAAGTTGCGCCAGATCATCGTAATGGCGCGACAAGAAATGCCCGGATTGACCTGTCGACGTGACAAAGACCGAACTATCGGGATCTGCAAAATCATAAACACCGCGATACGCGGCCCCGTGCACATTGAAGAACGGGTCGGGGTCTTCGCCCGATGTTAAACCCCGTTGCAGGGTGTTGTCCCCGCCGGACGTCGACTGGCGAATGTTCATAAAGTAACGCAAGACAGGCACTTCACCCAATGTCGGGTGGTCGTGGGTTGCCTGATGCGCATCGCCCCAACGCAAGGACTCCAACGCTGTTCCATAACGTTCTCCGATCCAGACAAGTGCATCATCCAGTGCCAGCCGCGCCATATCGGTGCAGCTTTCGACCGGGGCACTTTGCACGACGTCGCACCAGACCGAAGCGCCATCGATATCCCGGTACACACGTTCAATGAAGAGAGGTTCCACGTGGGTATATTCGTCGGCTAGGGGGCCAAGTTCATCCCGGATCAGCCGGTCTTGCAACGCGCGCAGCCAGGCAGAGTAGATCAGCGGCTCGGGCAGATGTTCGTTCATCTCGCCGTTCCAGTCAGCAAGCAATTGGAGGGCGCGCTGACGTTGCCGCTCTGGCGTGCCTGCCGGTGCCGATTCACCCGTGAACCACAGATCGGCGCCCACGAGAGGAAGCAGTGAGCGCGCGGTGAAGGAGACGGGATCGAGCTGCGCTTCGATAAAGCTGTCTCGCGTGTGAACCTCACGGGATTGCATCAGACGTTGCCAGCGGTTCACACGTTGCGTATCGCCCCATTCATAGGACAGGTGATTTGGGAATGGACGCTCAACCACCTTGTTGTTCGTGTTGCCAATGATACCGCCGCGTGGATTGACGAATTCCGGGTTGGAAGCATAAGGCATACGCCCGCCCCATCTGTTTTCCGTGCGCCATCCTTGGGAAGGCAGGCGCCCTCGACTTTGATGTGCCGTATTCCGCCGGGGAACGTAGCCAATCAGTTTCATTCCGATGTTTTCACGGTCTGCCAGCGTGATCATCTGGCTGGGGGCAACGAACAACTCGGCTTGTGCAATCGCTTCGCGGACACTTGCCGAGCGCATGATCCCCATTGCGGCGCTCATGCTGGTGTCTTGGCCGCTCAAAACGGTCCAGCCCAAGGAGGCTACGTGACCAGGCGGGGTTATTGTACCCAGTGAATAGGAATTTGGCGGCAAAACCGGACCATTTTCAGTCCAGCGGAGCGTAATTGTAATCGGACTGGCATCGGCGATCTGGATGATGCTTTGACGAGTCTCGAACGGTTTATAGCCGTTTGGTGTGAGGTACTCTTCGGGATTGTTTGGGTTCAGCCGTTCAATGAACACGTCCTGATCATCCATATAGGACGAGGTCAGGCCCCATCCCAGACGGTCGCTGCGCCCCATCATTACTGCGGGAACGCCAGGTATAGTGCCCCCGATGACATCGCCATCCTGTAGCCGTACGCGGGCCAGATACCAGATAGTTGGGGCAGAGAACCCCAAATGGGGATCGCTTGCCAGCAGTGTGCCACCCGCAGCAGATCGGTCGGGCGAGGCGGCAAAGGCGTTTGATGCACCAGCCAGACGCCGTGGCTGAACCGGGAAAAGCGGGTGGTCCGGCATTGGGTCCGCTTCGGCATAGCGCGGAAGATCTGGGAACATCGCTGCATATTCGGGAAGTGCCGCGACACCCGTACCAGGCGCGTCAGGCAGAATGTCTGACAGTCTTTCCGGCGAGGCGAGCGCGAGTGCGGTTCGGGCGCGCAACACCTCGGCCTGCATATGGCCGGAAAGCTGCACGCCAAGAATTTTGATCAAGGCGAGGGAATCCGCAGGCACCCAGGGTGCAACCGGGGCATTGAAGAAGAACATTTCTGGCGCGCCGCGTCCCAGAGCATCGCGGTTAATCTCGTCCAGTCTGGCATTCACGCCTGCGGCGTACGCGGTTAACGCTCGGCGGGTATACGCGTCTTGGGCCTCGACCGATTGTTGCGCAAGCCGGTACAGATCAAACCGACGCATCAAAGTATCAATCCGCTGTGTTCGCGCGCCAAAAACTTCGGACAAGCGGCCCTGGGCAGTCCGCCGCAAAATAGTCATTTGCCATAGGCGGTCTTGGGCATGCGCGTAGCCCAGACCAAAAAAACTCTCTTCGTCGGTCGCCCCAAGAATATGCGGCACATTGGAGTTATCGCGGATTATTTCGACGGGATTTGTCAAACCTGCGACGGGGACGCGCTTGTCGTAGTCGGGCAAAGAGCCTGATGCCAAATAGTAGGCCAGAAAAACCGCTGCGATGGCCAAAAGGATTGCGCCGCCTGTCAGCCGGATCAGCCATTTGAAAACACTGCGCATCGGGGCCTCTTTGGTTTGACCTTGTCGGCGTGCCTGTTAGGTACACACCCAAGTTAAGACAAGTGCATAAGGGGAGAAAGCACATGGCGAAAGTGGCGTTTTTGGGTTTGGGTGTCATGGGCTATCCGATGGCAGGGCATCTTCAGGCCGCAGGCCATGATGTAACAGTCTATAACCGGACAGCAGCCAAGGCAGAGGCGTGGGTCAACCAACATGGCGGTGCGATGGCTCAGACGCCACGCGAGGCGGCGAACGGTGCCGAGTTTGTCTTGGCCTGTGTCGGAAATGATGACGATTTGCGGTCTGTTTGCCTGGGTGACGATGGGGCCTTTGCCGGTATGGAGCGCGGTGCGATCTTTGTAGACCACACAACTGTTTCGACCAAAGTCACCTCCGAGCTTTATTCGGCGGGGCAGGACATTGGTGTATCGTTTGTTGATGCGCCTGTGTCGGGTGGTCAGGCAGGGGCGGAAAATGGCCAACTTGCGGTCATGTGCGGCGGCGATGCAGCAGCCTATGAAAAGGCCGAACCGGTGATCAACGCATTTGCTAAGAAATGTGTGCGCCTCGGTGAGAGTGGCGCGGGACAGCTGACGAAGATGGTCAACCAAATTTGCATCGCAGGTCTGGTTCAAGGGCTTTCTGAAGGCCTGCATTTCGCCGAAAAAGCTGGGTTGGACGGACGTGCTGTCGTCGATGTGATTGGCGGCGGTGCTGCAGGCAGCTGGCAGATGGTGAACCGCTACAACACGATGCTAGATGACGAGTGGAACCACGGGTTTGCCGTTGATTGGATGCGCAAGGATCTGGGGATTTGCCTGTCAACCGCCGATGAAGTGGGTGCCAGCCTGCCGGTCACGGCCTTGGTCGACCAGTTCTATAAGGATGTACAGAAAATGGGCGGCGGTCGCTGGGATACGTCGAGCCTGTTCAAGCGCTTAATGGAAAGCGGCTGACAAAAGCAGCCGCACTTTTCTAAACCTGAAACAAACGACCAAATCCTGTGGCGCGTCCCGAGTGGCCGGTTAGCCGTGCGGCGCCCCAAGCGCCTGCCGTGGCTGAACTGATCACAGGAATGCCCAGGTTTTGTTCCAGGGGCTCGATGACCGAGAGTGTGTGCAGTCCGCCGCAGGATATGAAAAGCGCGTCGGCTTCCGGAGCGGCCTTTGCTGCGCTAAGTCCCAAAGCAATCAGGTCTTCATCGCCGACGGACAGGATAGTCTGTACATCGGTCAGATTGAGCGATTGTAGGGAACAGATCTCCAACTCTTCGGTCTCAAGATAAGTTCGAAGTTTCGCGTTAACAGCGTCCGTATAAGCCGTTGCCACGGCAATGCGTGTTGCATCAAACGCGGCCAATGCTTGCAAAACAGAATCCGTCATGGTCGTCACTGGCAGCCCCGTGGACGTCCGCATCGCGTCTAGCACTTGCGCATTTCCGGCTGGACCTCTGTAAAAGCTCAACGATGTACCCATCAGCGAAACCACGTCGGCTCCGTGGTTCTTCAATTGCATCGCGAGATCCGCGACGTGCTCGATAACGGATTCATACCCGCCCAAAGTCAGCTCCGGCAGGGCCAAACCACGGGCGACGAAGCTCAATTCCGGGTAAAGCGTCTGAGGCTCCGGGGGAACGGCACCATCCGCGGGCGGAACGATCATGCCAACCGTGGTCATCCCGACTTCAACGGCAATACTATTGTCGAGATATCGTGCTCCGCATGTCCCATGTCCGAGGCTGTCTGCATCAACATGCGCGCGGCCGTGGTCATCGGCAACTTGGCCCGACCTTCAGCAACGGTGGCGACGGTGTCGAGATCCTTGAGCATCATCGCAACGGTCCCCAGCGGGTCTTCGAAGCTTTCTGTGGCCATACGTGGCGCCAAAAGCTGGAAGGGTTTGCTGTCCGCAAACCCGCCCGCCAACGCCTGGGTCAGTTTTGTGGCGTCGACACCAGTTTTTTGCGCGAAGTTCACCGCCTCGGCCGTGAGCGCCATGATCCCGCCTGAGATGATCTGATTGACGAGTTTGGTCATCTGACCGGACCCGGCGGGCCCCATATGCGTGACCTGTTGGGCAAGCGGTGCCATCAGTGGTTCAGCTTGGGCAAAGTCCTCTTTCGTTCCACCGGCCATGATGGTCAGTGTCCCGGATTTGGCGGCTGGGGTGCCGCCGGACACCGGTGCATCAATCCAGCCCATACCGTTCGCGTCGCGCAGCCGAACGCCAAAAGTTTTGGTCAGTTCCGGATCCATGGATGAAAAATCGATCAGGATCGACGGGCCATTTACAGATGCAACGCCCGCTTCGCCAAACACCACAGCTTCGACGGCTGCCGCGTTTGTCAGGCAGCACATGATGACGTCCGATGCATCGGCCAGTTCAGCAGGTGTATCAGCTTGAGTGGCGCCTGCTTCGACGGCTGGCGCAGTTTTTTCTGCCGACCGGTTCCAGACCGTCACTTGAAAGCCTGCATTCAACAGGTTCAGGATCATGGGCCCGCCCATCAACCCGGTGCCAAGATATCCGATCCGGGGCTTAGTCATCCTGCGGTTCCTCAAATGGCCATTCGGCGCTGCCCGAATGCGTAATGGCACCGTAGTAAGCGCTTTGTACTGCGTTTGCGTATTTCTCCATGGCTCCGGCGAGTTTACGCGGTGTGGCCGCCTCAAGTGCAACGCGGCGATGTGCAAGTGTCTCGTCATCGACCAAAAGGTCAATCGCTCGCACGCCTTCGCTTGTGTCGATGCGAACCTGATCCCCGTTTTCAACAAGGGCCAGCGGGCCGCCAGCACCGGCTTCTGGTGAGAGATAGCCGATGCACATGCCGCGGGTCGCGCCCGAGAACCTGCCATCGGTGACCAGGGCCACCTTTTCCCCCATTCCCTGACCATAGATCACCGCGGTGGGCCCCAGCATTTCGCGCATGCCAGGTCCGCCCTTGGGGCCTTCGTTGCGGATGATCAGCACGTCACCTTCGTGATAGCCGCGCTTGCGGATGACGGCCATGGCGTCCTCCTCGCTGTCAAACACGCGCGCTGGTCCTTCGTGAATCCGCTTTTTCAAACCAGCGACTTTGATGAAGGCACCTTCGGGGGCCAGGTTGCCCTTGATCACGATTACTCCGCCCGTGATGTCGATCGCGTCTGATACGGGTCGGATGACTTCGCCGTCAGGGGCAGGTGCGTCTTTTGTCGCCTCGCCCAAAGTTATGCCGGTCAGGGTCGGCGTGTCGGGGTGCATGTGCCCAGACGTGATTAGCTCCTTGATGATCATGGGAACACCGCCCAGCCGATGGACATCCAACGCGTAGTATTGGCCGCCGGGACGCAGATTGCCGATCAGCGGGGTCCGTTCGAATACGGCGCCGACATCGTCCATGGTAAAGGGAATGCCGGCCTCATTTGCAATGGCGCAGATATGCATGCCGGCATTTGTCGATCCACCCGTGGCGGCGATTATGGCGCAAGCATTTTCGAGGCTCTTTCGTGTGATCAGATCACGGGGCAGAGGGCCGCCGTTTTTCAGAATATCCATGACAATATGACCAGCGCGTCGTCCCACGTCGCGCCGCGCGGAGTAGACGGCAGGGATCAGGGCGGTGCCCAAAGGTGTGATGCCCAGGACTTCAGCGACCATCCCCATCGTGTTGGCCGTAAACTGCCCCGGGCAGGCCCCTATGGTCGGCATCGCAGCGCGTTCCATCTCGTCCAGCTCTTCCTGACTTAGGTCACCCGTCATGACAGCGCCTGCGCCTTCATAGGCATCGAGGATGGAAATCGTCTTGCCCTTATACTGACCGGGCAGTGTGGACCCGCCATAGATAAACACCGAAGGCGCGTTCATCCGCACCATCCCCATAATCATAGCGGGCAGGTTCTTGTCGCAGCCGCCATAGCCGATAATCCCGTCATAAGCGTGCCCGCGCATTAGGAGCTCGACTGAGTCGGCAATCAATTCGCGCGACATGAGGGAGGCTTTCATGCCCTGATGGTTCATCGACAGGCCGTCAGACACGGAAATCGTTGTGCTTTCGCGTGGGGTCCCCCCGGCTTCTTGCACGCCTTTGTAGGCGTGTTCGGCCTGACCGCGCAGACCCATGTTGCAGGGCGAAGTTTCGGATTGTGTGGACACCACGCAGATCATTGGGCGGGAAATCGCATCATCGTCCAAACCCTGTCCCCGCATAAACGCGCGGTGTGGAACACGATCCAGACCATCGGTAGTAATGCGGGATCTGAGAGGACGTTTCATAAGATGGCTCCTTTTGGGAGTGGTGTCTGGGTTCGTGTTTTGACAAAGTGGCGCCGAGACAGAGGAGATGGGTTATGGATCAAAACTGGGTTGCCCAAACTGCAGCAGCGCGTGCGGCAGTGGGCGCATTCGACCTGCCTGGTGAAATGACCACGGACGAGGCCTATGCCTTGCAAGACGCCTATGTCGCGGGCGTTGCGAAAGCCGTAGGCGGCTACAAGCTTGCGATCAACGGAGCCGCGCAAATGGCGCATTTTGGGGTGAGCGAAGGCGTTGCGGCCCGAGTGTTCGCCGATGAGATTTATCAAGACGGTGTCGCCTTGCCCTTGTCCGGATTTGGATCCATCAGCGTGGAGCCTGAACTGTGCGCCGTACTGAGCGACGCCGTTGCCGGAACCGGTCCGGTGGACAGAGCTGGCGCGATGGCTTGTATCGATCGGTTTCATGCAGCCATCGAGTTGATTGACCAACGCGGCTTCATGGTTCCTCAACTGACGCTTCAGCAAGCCATTGGTTTGAATGTCTTCAACGCGGGTATTGTCTTGGGAGACGCATCGGTCGCGCCACAGGAGTTGGCGCCTGATAGTCTTCAGGCGACGCTTTCGCTTGATGGAGAGGTGGTCGGTGATGTCACCGGCGCATGTCCGCAGGAGCCGATCGTAGCGGTTCAATGGTTGATCAACCATTGTGTGGCGCGCGGGATTGCCTTGGCGCCGGGCATGGTCGTCATGTGTGGCACACATATCCCGATCCGGCTGCTGGAGGATCACGTGCGCTCTGTTGAGATCAGCATGACAGGGCTTGGATCGGTTGGGTTTACTCTGTCGGAGTGAATGCGGGTTTGCCCGGCGGAGGTCGCCGGGCGATCCCTGCGTATGCCGATACCCGCTACACCACAAAACTGGGTAACCAGAGTGAAAGTGCTGGGATCGATACGATCAACGCCAAGCGCACCAGGTCTGCACACCAAAACGGGGTCACACCCCGAAAGATCGTTCCGGTCTTCACATCTGGCAAAACGCCACGCAAGACAAACACGTTCAGGCCGACCGGAGGTGTGATTAGGCTGATCTCTGTGACGACCACAACGACGATGCCAAACCAGATCGGGTCGTAGCCCAGATCGCGCACCAGAGGGAAGAATATCGGCACCGTCAACAAGATCATCGACAGGCTTTCGAAGACGCAGCCCAACACCACGTAGATCGCGAGGATGGCCAGGATCACCAGCCAGGGCGTGTCCGCAAATTGCTGAGCAAAGCCAAGTAGGGCCTGGGGGAAGTCCGTGTAGTTGATGAAGTTCGCGAAGAGCAGTGCGCCGATCAGAACTGTGAAGAGCATGGCAGTGGTTTCGACGCTCTCAACCAGCACTTCCCATAGAACCTGCCAACTTAGTGCACCCCGAAAGAGCGCGAAGAGAAACGCGCCAAAGGCCCCAATTCCGGCCGCTTCGGTTGGGGAGAACACCCCGCCATAGATACCGCCCATCACAATGCCAAAAAGGACGATTACGCCCCAGACGTTGCGCAGGGCGCGCCAGCGTTCGGACCAGTCTTGTCTTTCTCCGGCTGGCCCGGCCTCGGGCTTGCGCCAGGTGACGTATCGCACAGCCCCAAGATAGAGAAGGACGCCAAGGATGCCGGGGATCAGGCCGGCGGCAAAAAGCTTGCCGATGCTTTGCTGTGTGAGAATGCCATAGATCACCAGAATGACCGACGGCGGGATAAGAATACCCAGCGTGCCACCGGCGGCAATGGAGCCCGTTGCGAGGGTATCGGAATAATTGAACCGCCGCATGGACGGCATAGCGACCTTTGACATTGTAGCCGCCGTGGCCAGTGAAGACCCACAAATGGCGGAGAACCCGCCGCAGGCGACGACGGTCGCCATGGCCAAGCCGCCTTTACGATGCCCCAGGAATGCGTTTGACGCGTTATACAGCTCGGAGGCCAAACGCGCCCTTGCAACGAAATTGCCCATCAGCACAAAGAGCGGCACCACTGACAATTCGTAGTTGATGGCCGCGTCATAGGCTGTTTGGCCGACGTTATACATCGCACCGACGGGGTTGAGCACGTAAGCCATGCCCGCAAACCCGACGAGGATCATCACCATCGCGATTGGGATGCGCATGAAGGCAAGGATCAGAAGGGCTGCGAGGCCAATCAGGGCTTCGGTCATATTAGGATGTTCCGCGCGTTTTCTGGCCCGACAGGCAGGTCCAGGCGTTTACAAGCGCTGCGACCGTGGCAATTGCACAAAGCAAAGCCATACCTAAACCAAAGGGCCAAATCAGAAGGAGGAGTTCGTCTGTGACGGTTTCGTAGTATCGATCGTCGAAACCTTTGATTGCCAGACGCCAAGTAACGAGACCCAGAGCCACAGCACTGACCAGATTGACCACAACGCCCTGAATCCGTGCGAGACCCTTAGGGATAAAGGAATCCAGAAGGTCGACCGTCACATGTGTTTCGCGCATGACCGTCAAAGGCAGGGCGCAAAAGATGATACCGGGCATCATCAACGAGATAATTTCATAGGCCGCGGGCAGGGGGCTGAGAAACACATACCTCCCGATCACGTCGACAAATGTGAGTAACATCATGCCAAACAGCACGATGCATGCGACCCCAGCCAAAACCTTGCTGGCTGGGGTCAGGCCGCGGATATGAACCGCGGCCGAAGATGAGGCAGATGGCTCCATCCGAGGTTACATCGCCGCTGCTTTTTCAGCCTCGGCCTTGAAGAAGTCGATGACTTCCTGACCGTCGAGATCGAATTCTTTTGCGGCTTCAATGTAGTCAGCGGTGAACTGATTGTTCAGTTCCATCAACGCTGATTTCAGCTCGTCCGACGCTTCGACAATTGAATTGCCCGCCTCGGTCGCAACCTTCAAACCGTTGGCGTTGATTGTGTCCCAACCGGCACCCGCCAACGCGGCAAACGCTTCGCCCGAGAACTTGTCAATCACGGCCTTATCCTCGTCCGAAAGGCTGTCATAAGTCCGTTTGTTCATCACCAGATAATGGGAGGAGTTGTACCAGCCGCCCGGCATAGTCGTGGTGTAGGGCACGAGTTCGGTAATTTTGAACGATGGCAGCGACTCAAACGGGAAGGTGATCCCGTCTGCGATGCCTGAGCTGAGGATCTCAAAGGATTTTGGCGCGGGCTGACGGATGGATACGCCACCCCAGGCTTCCACCATGGCCAATGGGATCGGACCGCCTGTCCGGAACTTCTGCCCTTCGAAATCTGCCGTGCTGGTCATGTTCATTTTGGAGTGATGGACCTGACCGGGACCGTGCAGGTTTACACCAATCAGATGCACGCCCTTGTAGAGGTCCATATCCGCCATAAACTTGTCATGTGTGCGCTGGAATGCGACTGATGTCGCCTCGGCACTGTCGCCCAGCATGGGGAACTCACCGAAAAGATAGGGTGTGAATTGGTTGCGCGAATATCCGTGCACGGAAAACGCCACGTCCGCCTGTCCGGTCCGGATTGCATCCAGATGTGCCGGTGGTGAGGCGACCGGTTTGGGCAAGCGGCGGAATTTAATCCGACCTGCGGATTCTGCCTCGATTGCCTCCATCCATGGGATGTAAATCGCTTCGTTCACCGGATGCGACCAGGGCAACCAGCTGGAATAGGTCAGTTCAACCTCAGCCCGGGCAACGCCCGCAGTTAGGGCCAGGGCTGTCACGCCCGCGGCTGTTGCGGAAATCAATTTGTGAAACATGGTTTGTCTCCCTGTTTAGATCTGTTGGTATTTTGGTTTCTTCTTGGTGTCTTATGCCTGTACCGTGGCACAGAGCCGACTGTCGTCAAAGCTTTCGTTAACGCGTTCATCTTGTGGTTGTTCATAACTGAAGCGTCCCCACACTCGCGCCGCCGCAGACATAGAGGGTCTGTCCGGTGACAAATCCGTTTTCGGGATCGCAGAAGTACAAAAACGCGTTTGAGATGTCGCGCGGCTCGCCAAGGCGTTTCACGGGGATACGCTGTGCCAGCTGTGCTTCTTGGTCGCTGTCTTTTTCGATGATGCCCCAGAAATTGTCGGTGCGGACAGGGCCTGGGGCCACAACGTTGACCGTGATGCCGTGCGGCGCCAGTTCCAGTGCCCAGGTGCGCGCCATACCAATAATACCGGCCTTGGTCGCGGAATAAGCGGTGCGCGTCGGTACACCCAGAGCGGCACGTGAACCGTTGAAGAGCACGCGACCAAACGCGTTGGCTTTCATGGATGGCAAAAAGGCCTGCAGCAGCGTCAATGGCGCGCTGAGATGCAATTGTGTGAGGCCGGCCAAGTCTTCCGGTTTGGCTTCTTCCACCAGGTTGGGCCAGATCAAACCCGCATTGTGAATGAAATGCGTAACTTCGTGGTTTTCTGCAATATCGGTGGCTGCCCCGACGGTTGCGGCAGGGTCAAGAAGGTCCGCTTGGACATTGATAATGCTTGGGTTAGTGGCTGGGTTTCTTGCAATATTTATCACCGTGTAACCACGTTCGAGCAGGCATTCAGCCAAATCTCCGCCAATACCCTTGTTGGCCCCTGTTATGACCGCAGTGAGTTTCATGCGTCCACCATCGCCAAGACCCGTAGCGGGCTGCCTGTCCCGTTTTTGATCTTCAACGGAGCAGCCATCAGTACAGCACCAGTCGGCGGCAATTTATCAAGGTTTGCAAGGCATTGCAGGCCGTACTTGCCAGCTCCATGCAGGATGTAATGCGCCGGATAGGGCGGCGACAAATGCATGCCTTGGCCGGCGTCAGTGCCCACGCATTCGGTGCCAAATCCAGTGATGTCACGGTCTTCGATCAGAAAACGGATGGCTTCTGGCGTCGGACCGGGTGAATGTGGTCCATCTTCGGCCATGTTCAGATAATCTGCGCCTTCACGTTTGGACCAATCCGTGCGCATCAGCACCCAAGCCCGGGCCGGGATTTCGCCGTGTTCCGCTTCCCAGGCGGTGATGTGGTCAGGTGTCATTAGGAAATCATCGTCCAGCGCCGTTTCCCTGGAGCAATCGATGACACACACTGGCCCCACAAACCGCTCTGGCGGAATCTCATCCACGGATCCCAACGGCAGGTCGCGGCCTGAAATCCAATGGCTGGGCGCATCGAAATGCGTGCCGGTGTGTTCGGACATGGAAATGTTGTGCCATCTCCATGCGGGACCACGGTGGTCATAGGCACTGACTTCTTCCATCCGGAAACGGGCGCACTGACCGAATTCTGGGGGCAAAATGATCACCGGGAAATCGGGATCAAGTGTGTGCGTAAGATCGATGACGTCAATCGACCCTGCCATCAGCGCTTCGGCCAGTTGGTGCAACGCGCTCATGCCATGTCTCCTGCCATGGTGCGTTCGCGCTCCAATACTTTGGGGTCACGGCGGAACCGTTCATGCAAGTCCTTGGCAACGTCTCCGCAGTACACGTCCTCTAGCCCCCTTTGCAGACCATCGACGATTGATGTGGCCAAGGCTGGGTGGGTGACCTTGGGTGGAGGCAATGGCTGATACCAGTCATCCTCTGTAGGGCCAGTAAAGACGTTCATTACTCGCAGGCCTGCGGCCCGAAACTCCGCGCGCAGAGATTGGCTGAGAGAATGCGCGGCGGCGTTCGAGGCATTGAAGCATCCGTAATCTGGAGCATTTGAAAGCGCTTCAACGGTAAGGACGTTGACCCACGCAGCAGCGGAGTTCACTCCGTCGCTGGCGCGTGCGCACATGCCCGGCCCAAAGGCTTGTGCAAGCCGCATCAGGCCCAGGTAATTCACTTCAATCTCGTCGCGGGCAAATGCAGTGTCTCCGCGGTCCATGACGCCACCGGGACGCATAAACCGCGCGTTGTTGATCAAGATATCCGTCTTGCCGCCATATTCGCCGGCAAGCTTTTGAACCGACGCTGTATCGGTAAGATCCAGCGGTTGAAGATCGACGCCAAGGGCCTCGAGCTCGGCTCGTCCCGGATACGGACGCCAAGTCTCGGCTTCGCCCACAAAGATCATCGATGCGCCTGCAGCTTGCAGCGCGCGTACAAGCGCGGGCGTTCCCGGGTGCCTGCCGTCCGTAATCAGGATCCGCCGGTGTTTGGGATCGGCGGTCATCTGTCTGAGCTGGGGGTCGTCTTCCATCTGCGGGGTACTTTCCTGAGGGACGGCCAGCAGGGTGGCCTGGCCTGCACGGTCGAGGAGATTCCAAAGCCTGACACGCGAGCGGGGCGCGCAGTCGCCATGCACATGACAAATGATCACCGGCCCTGCATCCAGTTTGACGGATCCGGTGCGCCACGGGCTTCTTTCTCGGAAAAAGAGATTGGTCGAAGTCCGGATTGTGGTTTCGGCCAAAAGCTCGCCTTCGGGTGAGAGGTTTGTCCACGGCATGTCCGTTGACAGGCAGTTCTGACAGGCATCGCGCGGCGGGTATTGCACGGTGCCGCAATCGGCACAGACTTGCAGGGCAAACCGCCCTTCAGCTGCAGCCGCGCTCAGGCCTAGAGAGGCTCGGGACCGCATCTCTGGCGGACGTGTCGGGCTCACTGTGCGCTTCTGCGGGTTTTTCTTTGGGGGAGGTTGCAAGGGTGTAGTCATGCAGCCTCCAGGATAGCAGCGGAGGAGCAGAGGCCCCGGTCGTAATTGATCATGCCAAAGCCGGACACCAGCGCTTTGCAGGCGCCGTTCACCTGCGTCGGTCCGGCTTGGTCAGTGACTTGGCGAATAGCTTCGACCAGCCCGATAAACCCGCCTGCTGCACCTGCCTGGCCCGCTGACAGCTGACCCCCGTTGGTGTTGTGCGGGAAATCCCCGGTAATGGTCATGTCTTTGTCACGCAAGAAATCCGGGCCTTCGCCCTTGTCGCAAAACCCTAAATCTTCGATCTGCATCATCGAGATCACGGGGTAATCATCGTAGGTCTGTACCAAATCCATATCGGCGGGCGCGGCCTGCGCCATCTCGTACAGATCCTCCAGATCGACGGTCCAGCCACCCCGGAGTTGAATAGGGTCCTCTGCATGTGCGTTGTGACGTTCGATCGCGCTGGCGATACGCGCGAAGGGCAGGTTCCGCCTGATCGCTTCGTCCTCGGTCATGACAAGAAACGCCTCAGAACCTGCAACCGGCATTACGCAGTCGAACAATGCAATCGGATCGGCGATGGGGCGAGCGCCAAGGTAATCGTCCAGCGTCAACGGCTTTTTCATGATGGCGTTTGGATAGTTCAGTGCATTCGCGCGTTGCGCGACGCAAATCCGTCCGAAGTCTTCACGCGTCGCTCCGAACTCTTGCATGTAACGATCTGTGAGCAAGGCGAAATTCGCATTTGGACCGCCATAGCCATAAGGATACGACGCATCCATTGCGAACCGCGAGAAGGACGACAACATCCGGCGGAAACTGTCGATATGGTTCGTGTCGCCAGCGACGCAGGCCACGATATCCGCATCACCGGCTTGCACGGCCCGTGCCGCCCGACGCAAGGCGACTACACCGGACGCGCCCCCCATCGGGATCATGTCCAGCCATCGGGGCGATAGTCCCAAATGTTGGGTCAGCCCGACTGGTGTGTCGGGGAAAAGTGTGAAGGAAGCGACAGAGAAGCCGTCGAGATCCTTGGGAGAGAGGTCTGCAGTTTTCAGCGCTTCGCGCAGTGCCGACGCAATCCACCAATGGGCAGTGTCGATCGAATAACGTTGGTAGGGGATGGAGACAGGACATGTCAGTACAACACCATCATAACCTTGCCTGCGCCGTACCATCACGCCACCTGCCGTTTTTTCAGATGGGTGACGTCAAAGGCCTTGCCAGTGGCCAAAAGATCAGCGGCCATTAGTTTCAACGTTGCGCGTTGGATCTTTTGCGTGGGGGTCAGGGGCAGGGCGTCTACAAAGGCGATATGGCCCGGCACCTTGTAATAGGCCATTTGTTCGAGTGCCCAACGTGCAATCTGCTGTGCCGTCTCGGCATCGCCATTTGCCGCACAGATACAGGCAAATACTTCGTCGCCGCGTATCGGATCGGGCACGGGTGCGACCCCGGCGGCGGTGATATCCGGATGCTTCATCAACACTGACTCGACATCCACTGCGGCGATATTCTCTCCGGATCGTCGGATCACGTTCTTTTTGCGATCGACAAAAAACACCCGCCCTTGGCTATCTTGGCGAACGATATCACCGGTGTGAAACCAATCGTCATGCCAAGCTTCAAGAGTCGCCTCTTTGTCTTTGTAATAATGAGAGAAAAATCCTAGGCGCGCATTTTTTCCTGCGCGCCTCACCAAGAGCTCTCCTTGCTGATCTGGTTCCGCATCCGCCCCTGTTTCTGCGAGGATCCGAAGCTCCATTTCAGGACCGGGGACGCCGAGAGAAGACTGGCCTATGAGCCGGTTTGGTGCATTATTCGTGATCGCGGTCGCGAGGCCCGTTTCGGTCATGGCCCAACCTTCGCACAGTGGAAATCCAAAGCGATCCTCGAAGGGTGCGTGTAGTTTTGGATCCACGCCTGCGCCAAACCCGAACCGTATATTATGGGTACGATCCTCCTTATCAGGCGGCATTTTCATTAGGATCGAAGGCATCACGCCGAGGTAGTGCAAGCAGGTGGCCTTTGCGGCGCGGACGTCAGCCCACCACGTTTTCGGATGGAACCGGTCCAAAACAGTCAAACATCCGCCCACAGCCAGCATGCCCATGAAACTGGCGGCCATCGCGTTCATGTGAAAGACAGGTAAGGGGGTAATCATCCTTTCCCCGTCCATGGAAAGCGTCGCGATGCCGCCCAGATTGCGGTACCAATCACCGGCCAAGAGAAAATAGGTATTCGACAGGACGCAACCTTTGGGCTTTCCGGTGGTCCCGGACGTGTAGAGAACCGCGGCCTCACGCGCTGCTCCATTCAAAGCTTCGGCAACGACAGAGTTCTGACGCGGAGGCGGGGGTGTATCGTCCTCCCCTATGACAGGCATCGCGAGCCCCACCGCCATTGCAGCCGCGCGCAACTCCTCTTGGCGGGACGCAACCGTCACGATCAATGCGGGTTCCGAATGGCCGATCAGATATTCAAGCTCGGAAGCACGCAGGTCTGGGTTGATTGGAACGACAGATAAGCCCAAGCGGTTCAATGCCAGCCACAAGATGAAGAAGCGTGGCCTGTTTCCCAGTAGAATGGCCACACGCATGCCCGGAGAATATCCTGCGTCTGTATAGGCTTCCGCGAGATAGCTAATCTTGGCTTCTGCCTCGCCATAGCTGATCTCTCCTGCATCGATCCCATAAACATCCGCCGTACCCGGGAGCACGTTCAGCATCGGCCGCTCTGGCCATTGCCGCGCCGCTGAAAGAAACGCATCGTGGATGGAAGAGAGATCGATCAGGCTCATGGCAGCAGCTGAATGTTTCCAAAAGCCGCGTCGCAATTGAGCAGGTCAACGCGTTTGTTTGCGATGCGAATGGCTCCGTCGACATAGGTCAGCTCATGTGTCGCCGTCACGGCCAGGAGTTGTTGTTCGTCGAGCCGCGTTTCGACGTAATGCATGGCTGTGTTGGTCACATAACGATGTTGATCAGGGTCGTACTCATCCACAAAAGGCCGGTTGAGAACATGGTGGCAGCGGCTTTTCGGTTTTTGGCTGAAAGTACGTTCACCTTCCAGCCGTTCGACCCGCAACCGGAGCATGAAGTTGTCTTCGTAAAGGAAGGAGGTCGCGGTCAGTGGATCCTCTTGCTTGTAGTCCAACGGCATCCAGTAATGGCCTTCGGGCATCCATAGCGCGAGCCACTCGTTAAATCGGCCTTCATCCAGCATCCGCGCCTCGGCGTAGATGAAGTCGACCAAGTCCTCTTTGCTGGGCGCGCTCATTCCGCAGCCTCCGCATGGGCGGGCGCGGGCTCTTCATGCATGAACTTGGCCCATGCGTGGAACTGGTTGCGCATCTGGCGTTCTGTTGTGCCGTTCTCCACCGCTTCCGAGTCGAAATCTTCGTCCTGTTCGTACAGGCGTTGGATATTCACCCATTCCAACCCGTCCGCCATCAACCCTTCTTGCGCGCGTTCGTACATTTCCAGGTCATCATGCCCGACGATCGATGTGGGCGCATTGATCATTCGATTGTACATGGCAGACCGGGCGGTCAGTTCCTTGGGGGCGCCAACGGGGTGATAGACATAGGATTCAACCAAACACTTGTTGGCACCCAACGGGATGAAGTTGCGCAGTTGGCCCAGCGGGGCTTTGACCATGATGTTCGGGAAATAGACGGTGTTATGGCGGTTTTCGTCCAGGATCGCCTTGGCACGTTCCTCGCCATAGGCGTCCTTCATCGCCGAAAAATACCCGGGAATACCGTCATAATCAGAATGGATCGATCCCTTTACACCGGTGTGTCCATGCCCATTGGGCCAGGTGCGAATGCCGATATCTTCGAAAAACTCGTAAGCGCTCATGAAAGGGGCAATGATCTGCATGGCAGCCGGGCGGGGCTCGGGGTTGCCCATCTCTTCCCATAGCCGCACAGCGGTTCCGGCGCTGGATTCATGCGCGACCATCGGATGGCAGGTGTCGGTTTGGTTTTCGACCAGCATCTTCCAATTGCACTGATGCATGTAGCGCAGCGGTGGGCCAGCCACCTCCATGCGACCTTCTGGCGCCCGATCTACCATGTTGTCGATCGAACTCAGGCTGTCGCCAAAGAAGTCTTCGAACGAAATACCTTCTTCGGCCAGTCGGGCGAAGATGAAACCGCGATAGTTTTTCACGGCGCCTACAGCTTTCATACCCTGACCGTTCTCGGTCTCTGACAGGCTGGTGTCCTGATAGCCTTTCTTCAACGGGATGGCCAAAAGGCAACCGTTGGTTTTGAAAGACCATGCGTGGTAAGGGCAACGAAAGAACTTACCGGTGTTGCCTTGCCGATCAATCGCGATCTTGGTGCCTTTGTGCGGGCAGCGATTGTAAAGCACATAGATCTCGCCATCGGAATGGCGCACTTGGATGACGGGCTGATCGCCGACTTGGGTTGTGAAATAGTCCCCTTTGTTAGGGGTTTGGCTGTCATGCCCTACAAAAACCCAGGTGTTCCGGAAGAGGTATTTCATCTCTAGCCGGTACACCTCTTCACTGGTGTAGATGTCCCGATGCACTTGGTGTCCCTGAACAAGATCCCGGGCAGTTTCAACGGTGTAGGCGGGCATGGGGAGGCTCCTCTTTCCGTTATATATCAAGCACTAAACGAGTAGACTTTGCGCGACTTACGCAGATTTGCATGACTTTGCCTGATGCTTTTTCTGCATCTGACAGCACGACGTCCCGATGATCAGGAATGCCACTGATCACGTCCGTCTGGCAAATCCCGCAATCGCCGCGTTGGCAATCATACATCAGGTCGACGCCCTCTTCTTCGAGGACGTCGATGATCGTCTTGCCCGGGGGGATTGTGTAGACCGCGCCGGTATCCTGGATCTCCACTTCGAATGCTGTGTCGCCGCCTTCAATCGCAGCAGACGTAAAGAGTTCGATGTGAATTTGATCCTCGTTGTGCCCCGCGGCGATCGCGGCTGCACGCGCGGCATCGATCATGCCCTTTGGTCCGCAGATGTAGAGATGAGCATCAGGCGTCAGCGTCGCCATGAGGGCAGTCAGATCGAGCGGGTTCGTGTCATCGTAGTGCAATATGGTGTTGAAGTGAGCGGCCAGCCGATCGCCAAAAGCCATAGCTGCGGCGTTTCTGGCGCTGAAAACCAATTGGTATGGACGGTCCATGGACTTAAGGTCGGTTGCCATCGAAATGAGAGGGGTAATCCCAATCCCACCCGCAAGAAGCATAGCCGGACCAGAGTGATCGCGCAGTTCAAAATCGTTCTTTGGGCCTTCCACTGTCAATACGTCGCCAACGTGTAGCGCGTGCATGTGACGTGAGCCGCCATCGCCATCATCCTCGCGTTGAACCGCGATGCGATAGTTTGTGCCCGCCGTTTCATCAGGCCAATCAATCAAAGAATATTCTCTCTGACCAAGCACTTGCAGATCAAAGCTCAAGTGTGCGCCGGCCGTGTAGGGCGCCAATACTCCGCCATCTTCTGCCGCCAATTCGAAGACGCGAATGCGATCAGTCTCATCGCGGATCGCCGTTATCACCAGCGATTGTGTCATTAAGGACCTCTCCCTGT